>CAZYOX010000100.1:0-12142 GCA_964649285.1 uncultured Bryobacterales bacterium
AGGGCTGTACTCGTAACGCAGGCCCAAGTTGAGGGTCAGGCGATTGTTGATCTTGACGTCATCCTGGACGAAGAAATGCGAATAAGTCGCATCGCCGCCGAACGTGTCGCCGGGAAAAGCTCTGACGCCGGACGCCGGGAACCCGAGCATCCAGTCAGCAAACGAATCGCCGGTGCCCGAGGCCGCCGCCGGATTCTCTGTATTTATTCCTGTCGAACTCCACTGTCCTGCGTAGGATTTGCCGTCCGTACCTAGCCATTCGTAATAGCGAATCTTGGCTCCGAACTTGAAAATGTGGTTGCCTTTGATCCAAGTCACGTTGTCGGTGAACTCATAAGCGAGCCGGTCCTGGGTCTTCGGCCTCTGATCGAATGAGGAGCCGCGCAAGCTGTCATAACCCGTCCACAGAAAATCCGGGAACGACGATTGGCCGTCACGGCGAAGAGTGTCTTCCAAGCCCTTGATGCCGGCCTCTTCGTTGAAGTTCCTGTTATCCAAGTAGGGCGCCAAATCGATCTTACTCGGCAGATAGCTAAACCGGAACTCGTTGATTACCGTCGGCCGCAAGGTGCTTGTCAGGCCAACGGCGAAGTTTTGCCCATCCGTGTTCAACGGCGCGTTGCCCAGCGTTGCCTGCGCGTTGGGCTCCAACATGCGGTTGTCATGCCAACTCAGGCGGCCGAACAATGCGTGGCTGCCCATTTGGTGATCGACGCGAACAGTAAACTGGTCCGTATCGACCGTCCTGGAGGGCGAAAACACGGACTGATCCACGCCGAGGTTCGGCTCGGCGATAAACTCATTGAAGAACAGGGCCTGCGGCGACAGCCGGCCCTCTGGAATGGTGTTGTTCGCGAACTGCGTGCGAATCCCGCCGCCCCCAGCGGGGTTGGGCGTCTGCGTGAGCGGGTCGTAGATGGGGTTAAGGCCGGCGCCGCTGAAGTTACCGCTCCGTTGGGCGATGCTGGGAACGGTGTTGTTGAACAATAAGCCGTTCCGCTCGCGCATCGCCTCATAGTTTGCAAAAAAGAACGTCCGATTTCTGATGATGCGCCCGCCGAGCGCGCCCCCGAACTGATTTCGCTTTAGAACTTCACGGTCTTGAGCGAAAAAGCCGCGTGCATCGAGCTTGTCATTGCGCAGAAACTCGAAAAGCGTGCCGTGAAATTCATTCGTGCCTGACTTCGTCGTGGCGTTAAAAAATCCGCCGGCACGGCTGAACTCGGCCGAGTAGGCGTTTTGTTGGACACTGAATTCTTGCAGAGCATCGATCGAAGTCTGGATATAAGTGCCGCCTTGATGTTGCTCGGAAACGTCGGCGCCATCCAACAGAAAGGTGATCTGCGCGCCGCGGACGCCGCTGATCGTGTTCGTATTGATGTTCTCGGGTCGGATGCGTAAGGCATTGCCCGTTGCACTTACCGAAGCGGCGCCGGGCGTGAGCCGCGCGAGCTCGTGAAAGCCGCGTCCGTTGAGCGGAAGCTCCGTAATCTGTTTGTTAGAGATCACTTGTCCGACCGTGCCGGTATCGGTATTAAGGATCGGCGCTTCCGCGGTAACTTCCATAATCGTCGTCGTTTCGCCGAGAGCAAGCTGCAGTTCCAGTCTGGCGGTCTGTCCGACAACGAGTTCGATGTCTCTGTCGACGACAGTTTGAAATCCTTCCAAAGCCGCGCTGACGTTGTAGACGCCTGGATTGAGCGGAGTAACCACAAAGTCGCCGCTTGCATTTGTCGTCACGGATACCGCCACATTGGTGCTCGAGTTTGTGACAGTCACGAGCGCGCCGGGCACCACCGCGTCGCTTGGATCAACAACCGTGCCGACGATGCGGCCCGACTGGAGTTGCGCCAAAGCTGGGATGCAGCCTAACGCCAGAAAAATACCGAAAAGCGTTCCTCTGACTCTCATCACGACTCCTTTCGAGGCGGCATCGCGGCCTGCCTCGAGAACCCTTCAAAGACAAACGAGACGCAAGCATTCGACGGGTCCCCTGGACCGCGGCGAATGGGAGGCGTCTAGGCCCTAGTCAAAATCGTTTTAAGCTCGCTTTCAAAAAACCCCGAAACAGGCGCAGATACCTGATTGGTCCTAAACGCGGCGCACTGGCCGCGTACCCGAATAGGCGTGAGCAAGAGTAGACGCCATGGGCTCCCTCTGTCAAGCTCTTGGACGGGAGCGGACGACATTCCAATAGCGATCCAGCTGTAACGCCGTTAAGAATTTACATGAGTGCGGGTCATGAGGGCGGCCTCCGTTGGCTCACAGCGGCCCATCCGGAACGCTTAGCCCAAAGAGAAACTAGGCATTGCCGCGACAGCACGGGCCTGTATCAAATGCCGTGCTTCATGCGCCGCGAGCAACCGCCAAGCGTCGAGCAAGCTGTAGACGATCACCGATGTCGCGGGTGAGGCGATGATCGTCTTATCGAGCGTCAAACGCTCGCTCCTGCGGATCAATGCGATGAGCTTATCCTGGTGCTCCGCAAAACGCGCAATTTCATCCGCATCGACCTTCGAGCGCGCTGGTTCGAAAACCGGCGCAGTCTTCACCTTGCGCGCGGCCTGCGGGCTTACAGCGTTCACCAGCATGCGTCCGCACATGCCCGCATAACCCGGTACGTTGCTTAGGAAAGGTTTGCGATACTGTCCCGCCACAATCGCATCGACAATTCCAAAGTACTGGCCGTTGGCGGCAATCAAATGTTCAAGACATTCGCCGATGCCCCAGCGTTCCGGAGCAGGCTTCCAGTTGAGTTGCTCGGGAGTAAAGGAACCGAATTGCTGAATGACCTCGGCAGAAACGCGCTCGATCTCGCGAACTGCCTCGACAACAGTAATCTTCGTGTAGTCCACCAGCTCCTACGCGAGGACTTCTTTGATGACCTCGCCGTGTACGTCGGTCAGCCGCATGTTGCGGCCATTGTGCTCATACGTCAGTCGTGTATGGTCTATGCCCATTAAATGCAAGATTGTGGCATGGAAATCATATACGGACTTACGATTCTCAACTGCCTTGTAGCCGAAATGATCCGTCGCGCCGACGATCGTGCCGCCCTTGACGCCTGCCCCGGCCATCCACACCGTGAAGCCGTCCGGGTTGTGATCGCGTCCGTCCAATCGTTGCGAAATCGGCATGCGGCCGAACTCGCCGTGCCAAATGATCAGCGTCTCATCGAACAGGCCGCGCGACTTGAGATCCTTGATCAAGCCTGCGATGGGCTTGTCCGTTTCGGAAGCGTGTTGCGAGTGGAACTTTTGCAGCGACCAGTGCTGGTCCCAAGTCGGTTCATGATTGCCGCCGCCTGAGTAGATCTGCACCATGCGCACGCCGCGCTCAATCAAGCGCCGCGCCATCAGCGCTTGACGGCCGAAATGCTGCGTCGGCGCCTCGTCGAGGCCGTACAGCTTGCGGTCGGCCTCGGTCTCCTTGCTGATGTCGATCGCCTCGGTCGCATAGGATTGCATGCGGTAGGCCAACTCGTAGCTCTGGATGCGCGCCGCCAATTCGTTGTCGTTCGGGTTCTGTTGGAGATGCTCGCGGTTGAAGCTTTGCAGCAAGTCGAGCCACTTGCGCTGCCGCTCCGGCGTCATCTCCTTCGGCGGCTTCAAGTCGACGATCGGATCGCCCGTGGAGCGGAACTGCGTTCCCTGATAAGCCGCCGGCATAAAACCGTTGCCCCAGTTCGGCGCGCCGTTGATCGGGCCTCCGCGGTGATCGGTGAAGACGATGTAGCCCGGCAGGTTCTCGTTTTCCGTGCCTAATCCGTAAGTCAGCCAACTGCCCACGCTCGGATGACCCGCCAGCAGCGTGCCGGTGTTCATCTGGTACAAAGCCGGCCCATGGTCGTTCGACGTCGCATACATCGAGCGGATAATCGCCAGATCGTCCACATGCTGCGCTACTTCGGGGAAGAGCTCCGACACCGCCGCGCCGCTTTCTCCATACTGCTTGAACTTCCACGGCGAGGGCATTAGTCCGCCAGGGTTGCCCTGTGACACGGTAAAGTCGCCGACGCCGGTCATCGCCTGACCCGCATACTTGTCCAGATCAGGCTTTGGGTCGAAGGTATCAACCTGGCTCGGCCCGCCATAGCAGAAGATCGAAATCACCCGCTTGGCCTTGGCCGGGAAGTGCGGACCCTGGGCGGCCAACAAATTGTCGCGGCCTAAAATTCCGGCAAGCCCCAGCGTTCCTAGTCCGCCGCCGAGCCGGCTCAATAAATCACGTCGTGTGTAGGCAACTACTGGGTTCATGGCGTCTACCGTTCACATCCTACATCACCTGCCGCAAGGGTGGGCCTAAAATCGAGGGAGAGAGCCGTCTCCATTTCGCCCAAACCCTTGCAACAAGTCTTCCTGATTAACGTCACCGGCCAAGACCGGCCTGGGCTCACCGCCCAGCTCACCGGAATCCTGGGCAGCTTCGGCGCTGAAATCCTGGATATCGGGCAGGCCGTCATCCACGACCACTTATCGCTGGGGCTTGTTGTCGCCATCCCAGGCGAAAGGGAGTCCTCCCTGCTGCACAAAGAGGTTCTTTATGCCGCCCATGGATTGGGCGTAGCAGTCGCGTTCGAGCCCATCGAACGCGACCGCTACGAGGCCTGGGTCGACGAACAGGGCAAGGGCCGCCATATCATCACTATGTTGGGGCGCAAGCTGAGCGCCGAACACATCTCGCGCGTCGCCGCCGCCCTGGCCGAAGCTCAATTGAACATTGACCAGATTCTGCGGCTCTCCGAGCGTTCGAGCCTGGAGCGCGCCGCCACGCGCGTTTGCATCGAGTTGGCCGTCTCTGGCCCCGTGCCCGATGAGGCGGCCCTGCGCAAGAAGCTGCTGGTTATCTCGGGAGCTATCGGCGTCGACGTGTCCTTCCAGGTCGACGATCTCTATCGCCGCAGCCGGCGTCTCGTCGTCTTCGACATGGATTCCACCTTGGTTCAGGCCGAGGTCATCGACGAGTTGGCGAAAGAGGCGGGCGCGGGCGAGCAAGTCGCGGCGATCACCGACGCCGCTATGCGCGGCGAACTCGATTTCGCTGCGAGCTTGCGGCGACGCGTCGCAACGCTGGAGGGTTTGCCGGAATCCGTACTGCAATCCGTGTTGGCCCGCGTGCCTCTATCCGAGGGCGCCGAGCGGCTCACCGGCACGCTCAAACGCTTGGGCTATAAGTTGGCCATTGTTTCCGGCGGTTTCGACTACTTCGGCAAGGCCTTGCAGCAGAAACTCGGCTTCGACTATGTCTTCGCCAATCAACTTGAGATTGTCGACGGCAAACTCACCGGCAAGGTCGTCGGCGACATCGTCGACGGCGCGCGCAAGGCAGAGATTCTTCGCGAACTAGCCGCCGTCGAGAACATCTCTCTGCAACAAACCATCGCCGTCGGCGACGGCGCCAACGATTTGCCGATGCTTGCCGCCGCCGGACTAGGCGTGGCCTTTCACCCCAAGCCGATCGTGGCCGAGAAAGCGGCGCGGGCCATCTCGACCGTGGGTTTGGACGGGCTCCTTTACCTGATCGGCATACGCGACCGGGACCTGCTGCATCCTTAGCGGCCTACTGCAGGTACACGAACTCGTTCAAGTTGAACAAAGTCTGGCACAGATCGATCAGGCCGGTGTCGCTCGCTTGAACGAACTCCACCGAACGCGCCCTCTCCGACTCGCTCGGCGGGCGGCTCAGAGCCAACTGGAAGGCCAACTCTACTTGATCTTCGGCGTCGGGTCCCGCTTCGCGTTCGAGACGTTTGGCAAAGGCTTTCGCTTGGCCAAACAACTCGGCGTTGTTCATCATAAGCAGCGCCTGCGGCGCCACAGTGGACGTGTTGCGCCGTGCGCACGAGCTGGCCATGTCCGGTTGATCGAAAGCTTCGAACATCGGATAGCGAATCGACCGCTTCGAGAACACGTACACGCTGCGCCGCAAGCTGTCGGGGTCGCCGATCTCGTTGCCGCCCCAAACGCGGTCCGTCGACGACTGCCACAGACTCGGGTCGATGAAGGGTCTTACCGCCGGACCGCCGATCGTTGTGTTCAGCGTGCCGGCCACCGCGAGAATTTGATCGCGAATGGCTTCCGCTTCCAACCGCCGGCGAGGCATGCGCCAGAAGTTCCGGTTGTCGGCATCGATGGCCAAGTTGGCCTCAATGTCGTCGCTCGACCGCTGATAAGCGTCCGAGGTCATCATCAGCCGGTGCATCTGCTTGACGCTCCATCCGCGGTCCATGAAATCGACGGCCAGCCAATCGAGCAATTCCGGATGGTCGGGCGGCTCGCCGGTAATGCCGAAGTTTGAAGTCGAGCGCACGATTCCCTCGCCGAAGTGATGCTGCCAAATGCGGTTGACCATCACGCGCGCGGTGAGCGGATTATTACGAGAAGCAATCCACTCGGCGAGTTGTCGGCGGCGGTTGCTGCTGGGGGCGTCCGGCGGCGCCGGGCTGAATTTGACCGGCTCCCAAGCGGCAACGGTGAGCACTCCGCCGTTCATCACGGAGCCCTTAGAGCCGGGATTGCCGCGATGCAAGAAGTACGAGGGTTCGGGAACAGGACCTTCTTCAGCGATGGCGCGAGCGCTGGGATATTTCTTGGGTCGCTGCTCATCCAAGTCGTCAATCTGTTTCGTCAACTCGGCATGCCGGGCGCGTTCCGCATCCGTAAGCCTGGCGATCACTTCAGGCCGTTGAATTTGCCGAATCAGCGCGTCGACCTGGACGGCGTTGAGCTTTTGCCCCTCATCGCGTTTTTCCTCGGGCGTCTCCCAGGCGATGCGATAGTAGTCCGGCAACGCATCCAGACGCTCATCGAAAATCTGCTTGCGGTACGGAGCTTCCAGATTCCTCAGCTCTTCTTGCAGCGGTTGTTGCTGATCTTTAATCGCCTTCACCGCCGCGTCGTACTTCGCGACTTCCTCGGCCGAGACCAGCGGGTAGTCGACGCCTTTGGAGGGGAAGAAGACAGCCTGCATTTGGTAGTAGTCTCTCTGCGGAATCGGATCGAACTTGTGGTTGTGGCAACGTGCGCAGCCGACGGTCATGCCCAAGAAGGTCAACGAAGTCGTGGCGACATTGTCGTCCAACTCGTCCATCCTCGTTCGCTCGTCCTTGATGTTGTTGTCGAGCACCATCCGCAGAAATCCGGTGGCGATGTGCGCTTCAGGGTTATCCGGATCGACCTCGTCGCCTGCCAACTGCTCGAGGATGAACACGTCGTACGGCTTGTCCTTGTTGAAGGCCTGGATCACGTAGTCGCGATAGCGCCACATCGTCGGCCAATCGAAATCGCGCTCGTAGCCGCCCGAATCCGCATAGTGAGCCAGATCAAGCCAGTGGCGGCCCCAGCGCTCGCCGTAGTGCGGCGAGGCGAGCAATGCATCGATGAGGTTTTCCCAGGCACGCGGATCCTTGTCGTCGATGAAAGCCTGCACTTGCTGCGGCGTGGGCGGCAGCCCTGTGAGGTCGAGATAGGCGCGGCGAACCAAGGTGCGCCGGTCAGCTTTTTCTCCTGCGACCAAACCTTTCCCGGCCAGGGCCTTATTGAGAAAGGCGTCAATCGGATTCCCGGCACCGGCCGGCACAGCGGCCTTCTTCGGCGCCTGGAAAGCCCAGCGCGCTTTCTCTTCCGGCAGAATCGGCCGCTCCTCAAGCTTCGCCAAATCACTCGCCGTCGGACCGGTAGCTGCATCCGCAGAGGTCCAGGCGGGCGCGCCTTCGGCAATCCACTTACGTACGGCTTCAACCTCGGAGGCCTGCAGCTTGCCGCCGGGCGGCATGGCCGGCGAGTCGCCGCTGATCATTTGCCACAGCACACTATCGTCCACGTTGCCTGGCGTCACTGCAGGGCCCGTCATGCCGCCGCGCAGGATCGATTCTTGCGTGCGCAAGTCCAGATCCGACTGCTTGACCGTCTCTCCATGACACACCGTGCAATTCTTCGCAAAGACGAGTCGAGCGTCGTCGCCAACATCCGCGCGAAGCGGGGCGGAGCAGGCTACAAGAAGGAGAAATGTGAGGATTCGGCGCTGCATGACGATTACTATACGGAACCGTGTCAATTCTAACAGCGAGAGGCGGCCGGCGCAGCGAATCTTCTCAGGAGTTCGCCCGAGAGACCGGGGCGGTGGGGCGGCGTACGATAAGCGGGTAATGATCTCCCGCGGAGGATTTTCGCTGGCCCTTATGGGAATCTTAGTCGCCGCGGCGGCTTCGGCGGCGGACCTGGTTGTGAAGGAGGGCGGCGCCGCGCTATTCGCCAATTGTGGCGATGCCTCTTCGTCCATTCGCCAGCTCGATGCCGGCACAACCGTATCGTTGCGGTTCTCGATCGCCGGGGCGGCGACCACTTGCCACTCAGTCAGCGTGGAAGTCGAGGGACGCACGTTGACCGGCTATGTGGCGAAGGAATCCTTAGGCGGCCTAGAGGAGGTCGAGCACCAGCGTCGCGGCTCTTCAACCGTGGCGGCCAGCGCGCCGAGCGTGGCCGGGGCTCCCGCGGCGCCGCCCGAAGTTCCGTTGACGCTCAGCCAAGCTTCCGCCTACGGAGCCGCGTTGCAGGCTGCCGCCGATGCGCTGAACAAGAACGACCCGAATCGTGCGCTCCTGCTGCTTCGCGAGTCAGGCGTACCGCCAACCGACCGCAACGCCGCCATTATCTCGGCCCAAGCTTCCCTGCGCTTGACGCGACCTTCCGACGCCTTAGCTGCGCTGGAAACCGCGCTAATCGAGAATGCAGACGACCCGGTGCTATTGGGACTGGCCGGCGTCGCCTCCCTACAGCGGGACAAGCGGCCGGAGGCCTTGCGCTACTTGACGCGTTCGCTGGCTCTCGCGCCTAATCCCTCGTTTGCTGCCGTTCGGGCGCGTATCGAGAAAGAGGTCGAGGCTGATCAGGCAAGCGAGACAACCTATGGCATGCGGTTGACGTTGCGCTACGAAGGAGCTGCGTTGCCGGAAGACGCCGCGCGAAATTTGACCAAAGAGTTCGAGGCGCAAGTAAATCGGGTCGTCTTCCAACTCGGATGCAAATTTGATGACCGGGTGAGCGTGATCGTGAGAACCCAAGAAAACTATCATCGAGCGTCCGGCGCGGCCGAATGGAGCGGCGGGGTATATGATGGCCGGATTCAAATTGCCGTGCCGCCGTCCGGCAAGGCCGACGACTACGTACGGGAAACCTTTGCCCACGAGTTCGTCCATGCCTGCTTGGCGCGCCGTGGCCCGTGGCCTTCGTGGTTCCACGAAGGCATGGCCCAGAAGATTTCCGGCAAGACTCTCGGCGTGCAAGAGCGGGAAGTTCTCACCCAGATGAACAAGGCCAATCAGTTGCCGACGCTCGCTCAACTGAGCGGCGGTTGGGCCCGTTTGGGAAGCGGCCAGGCGGCTGTCGCCTACGCGATTGCGCTGGCCGCGGCTCAAGTGCTTTACCAAGACGAGCAGGACTACGGCGTTCGCAACCTGCTCAACAACCCGGAGCGGTTGCCCGCCATCGCCGAACGGATCGATACGCGCCTGCGCGAAAGCTTGCGCTAGTTCTCCGGCTTCGGGTTCACGACCATTTGCGCGTGAGGTATGGCGATGCCAGCCTTGTCGAGTTCGGCCTTAATGTTGCGGATCAGCCCCTCCTTCGTCGCCCCCCAATTCGCTGATTCCGCCCAGACCTGCACTTGCCACGAAACAGCCGTCGCGCCGAGATCGAGCAGAGCCACCTGGCCGTCTTTATCCGGCAGTCTGTGCTTGGCGGCGTTGGCCACGCGCTCGAGTACGGCACACGTCTCATCAAGGTCAGAGGCATAGTCCGTGCCGACATTCACATCTACCCGCCGGGTGCTGTGGAATGAGACGTTCTCGATGGTAGAGGCGAAGACCTGGGAGTTGGGAATAATGATGCGGCGGTTATCGAAAGTATCCATCCTGGTGGTGAACAGTTCGATCTCGGCGATGATTCCGGTATAGCCGGAAACGTTGACCACGTCGCCGACTTTGAAGGGTCGAAAAACCAGCAGCATGACGCCGGCTGAAAAGTTGGACAACGAGTTCTGGAAAGCGAGGCCAATGGCGAAACCGGCGGCGGCAATGACCGCGGCGAAACTCGTCGCGTCAATGCCGAAAACCTGAAGACAGGTCAGGGCGGCCAAGATGAGGATGACGTAACGGGCGGCGTTCGAGAAGAACTGCGTCAGCGTGAGGTCAAAATGAGCGCGCCCCAGTTGTTTGAGGGTGAAACGCTTTGTCCAGCCTGCGATAACCCAGGCGGCAAAGAGCAGGCCTAGCGCGCCGATCACGCGCAGGATGTAGGGGACGATCAGAACAACATAGTCGGATTGAAGCCAGTCGAAATTGTTCACGACCGGTAGTCTAACAATCGACTATTTTCTGAGCAGGTCGCGGATCTCAGCAAGCAGCTCTTGATCCTTGGTCGGCTTAGGAGGAGCGGCCGGGGCAAGTTCCTCTTTTTTCTTCAGTCTGTTCATCTGTTTGACGAGAAGGAAGATGGCGAAGGCCACGATCAGAAAATCGAAGATGGCCTGTAGAAAAATACCGTAATTGAGAGTTGCGGCTCCGGCTTCTTGCGCTTCGGCGAGGGTGGCGTAGGCGCCGCCGCCGAGGTTGACGAACAGCTGGGAGAAGTCGACGTTGCCTACGAGCAGTCCGATCGGCGGCATGATGATGTCGTTGACGAGCGAGGTCACGATCTTGCCGAAAGCGGCGCCGATAATGATGCCCACCGCCATGTCGACGACATTGCCCCGCATTGCGAATTCTTTGAACTCTTTAAGCATTTTTCCCGTCCTCCACGCCGTGCCGAACGGCGGCTATTGCGAACTGGCAAATAGTAACACGTAGCCTAGTCGAGTCTATTGGCGCCGGTTTCAGCGACGAGGTTGGCTGCGTGATGCAGCGCATCGATCGTGCCGGCATCCGTCCACCAGCCATCTAGTTCCGCCCAGGTCATCGAGCCTTCGTCGATGTACTGGTTGTTCACGTCGGTAATCTCCAACTCGCCGCGGTTGGAGCGAGTGAGTTTACGGATCTTGTCGAAAACCGTCGAATCGTAAATGTAGATGCCGGTGACGGCGTAGGGCGACATAGGTTTCTCCGGCTTCTCTTCGATTCGCAAGATTCGGTTGCCTTGGATCTCGGGAACGCCGAAGCGCTCCGGGTCGTGGACCTTCTTGAGCAGGATCTTGGCGCCCTTGTTGGTCTTGCGGAAATCGGCCACGGACTGGACGATGTTCTTCTCGATGATGTTGTCGCCCAGGATCACGCAGATGCTCTGGCCGCGCGCGGCGTGCTCGGCCAAGCTGAGCGCTTCGGCGATGCCGCCTTCACCCTCTTGGTAGGTGTAGTTGATGTGCTTGAGGCCGAACTGTTTGCCGTTGCCCAGCAGCCGTAAGAAGTCCCCGGCATTGTTGCCGCCGGTTACGATCAGGATGTCCTCGATCCCGGCGTTGACCAGCGCCTGGATCGGGTAGTAGATCATCGGCTTGTCATATACCGGTAGAAGATGTTTGTTGACGATACGGGTTAGAGGGAACAAACGAGTTCCCAAACCGCCTGCTAGCACGACTCCGAGCATAAGAATGTAAGTGCCAGGCTACGACAGCGGACGGAAGCCTAGCAACCAACAGGGCTAAGACAGCCGCCGGACGGCGATTTTCGCGGGCAGATTGGCGATTCCTGCTCGCTTGGCGGAATCGACGACATGGAAGGCCACGGCGTCGTCCAGCCAGTCGTGGCTGTGTCCCGTGGCATGCTGTGCGGCGACGGTGAGCGTGTACTCCTGTGGCGTCAGCAGGCACGCAAATGTAAATTCGATCTCCAGAGCGTCGCCGGCCGCGCAGGGCGGCAAATCGAGCCCTTCGGCTTGGGTATTGGTGCCGAAGGCGTCGAGCCCATTCCTGGTGCGGATGAGGATGCCGGCCATGGGTTCGGGCTGCGCCTGATGAAAGTACACATCGAGGCGAACCGTGACTTGCTCTCCGGCGCGAACCGCGCGGGTCGGCGTCCCGTCTTGGCCGATGAGTTCCAAGGCGCGGATCTCCACCGCGCCGTCGCCATGGCGGTGTGAGACGGCGATGCCGTGGGCGGAGTCTTCGGAATTTCTCCAGGCCTTTTGCTTCTCTAAGACGGAGCCGACATAGC
>CAZYOX010000101.1:0-12113 GCA_964649285.1 uncultured Bryobacterales bacterium
ACCTGCGCAACGCCGTGCTGGGAGACACCTTGGTGCGCATGATGCGCGCGCTGGGTGAGAACGTCGAGGCCCAAAACTACATCGACAACACCGGCGTGCAGGTTGCGGACGTTGTCGCCGCCTTCCACTTTCTCGAGAAGCAGACGGTCGGCCAAGTCCTCGACCTGGTCAACGACCCCGACATTAAGTTCGACTACTACTGTTGGGATCTCTACGCGCGCATCTCGCAGCACTACCAAAAAGAACCTGATTCGATCGCCTGGCGCGCCGAAACGCTGCACGCCATCGAAGCCGACCAAGGCGACCTGGCGGAGCTAGGTCGTATCGTCGCCGGCGCCATCGTCGAGCGCCACATGGACACCATGTACCGCCTCAACGTGGAGTACGACGTGCTGCCGCGCGAGAGCGAAATCCTGCACATGCAGTTCTGGTCGGCCGCCTTCGAGATGCTCAAAGAGCGCAAGGCCATCTACCTCGAAGACAAGGGCAAGCTCAAAGGCTGTTGGGTGATGCCTTCCGAGCTCTTTCAAGAGACAAAAAAGAAGGACGCCGATGAGGAAGAAGAGTCGAAGTTCGAAGAATCGAAAGTCATCGTGCGCTCCAACGGTACCGTGACCTACGTGGGCAAAGACATCGCCTACACGCTGTGGAAGTTCGGTTTGCTTGAAGGCAAGGACTTTCACTACAAACCGTTCCGCACCTATCCCGGCGGCCACGTCGCCTGGTACTCCACGCCTGATGCCTCCGATCCACAGGCGCCGGCCTTCGGCAAGGGCGACGTCGTTTTCAACGTGATCGATACGCGCCAGTCTTACCTGCAAGACGTCGTCAAGGCGGGCCTGCAGTGTCTCGCGTTCCACAAGGCCGCCGAGAACTTCGTTCACTTCTCCTACGAGATGGTGGCGCTTACGCCGCGTTGCTGCGCCGAGCTGGGCATTGAACTCTCTGAAGAAGACAAGCGCCGAGCCTATGTCGAGGTCTCTGGACGCAAGGGTCTAGGCGTTAAGGCGGACGATCTGCTAGACATGCTCATCGCCAGCGCCTTGCAGGAGGTCAGCAGCAGACATGAAGAGCTGGCTTACGACGAACGCAAAAAGATCGCCACGCAGATTGCCGTGGGCGCGTTGCGCTACTTCATGTTGCGCTTCACCCGCACGACCGTCATCGCCTTCGACTTCCAGGAGGCGCTCAGCTTTGAAGGCGAGACGGGCCCCTACGTGCAGTACGCCTCCGTTCGCGCCCGCAATATTCTTCGCAAGTTTGAAGAAACCGGCGAGGCGCTGCCGGACTTCGACGCTGAACTCACGCCGGAAGTACTCGCCCGCCAGCTAGAGAACGAGGATTTCTGGCAGTTGATGTTGTCGGCTTCGCGCCTCGACTGGGTCGTGCAGCGCTCGATCAATGCCGCTGAGCCCGCGCAATTGGCGCGCTATGCCTTCCAAGTGGCCCAGACGTTCAACAATTTCTATCACCAGCACCACATCCTCAAAGAAGAAGATCCCGAGCGTAAGGTCTTCCTGTTGTGGATGACGCAATTCTTTTTGAGGGAATTGACGGCCGTGCTCGATGTGATGGGCATCGAAGCGCCGCAAGTGATGTAGCTGGGTCGCTATTCGGGAAAGTGATAGAGCCGTATCGATTTGCCGACCAGCATGTAAGGCTCGTAGCTTTCCAGCCAGCCGTAGCGATCGGGGTAAAGCTTGAGGTTTGTCAGGCTAACGGCCACCCAGCCGGGCGGGCGCTCGCCTTTCGGGATTTCCGCCAGCGCGGGGAAGTCGAAGGCAGCCGGATTGGCGGAGCCCGAATAGCTTAGGTGTAACTCCTCTATCCCAAGCTCTCGAACTGTTGCCGCAAGCCGCAGCAAGTCCTGCCCCCAATCGAGGTCCGAGCCGACCAGATAATCCTCGGGGTGATCTCCGGCGATCTGATTAAAGTAGGGTAGATAGTCCGGGTGGGCGCGAAGCGACTCAACGGTTTGCCAGCCGAGCAACACCACAACGGTCGCCATAGCCGCCTTCGATCGCCCGACTGCCCTGCTTAAGCTCGCCGCCGCCAGAGCCAACAAGGGGTAGAGGACCAAGATATGCCGGACGCCCAGGTTGAGGTTGGCCGTCATGGCGCAGGCCAGGATGGCTACGAAGCAACCTGCCAGCGCCGGCAGCCGCCAGTCCTTCTGGAGTATCCCTGTCGCCAGAAGCATGCCCAACGAAGTCAGACCTAATAGAAGGAAGGGAATAGGCGTCTTCACGCCGAATGCGACCGGGAAGAAATAGGGCGAACCGTGGGTGCTGACCTTCCCCATGAAGTAAGAACGGTGACCCGACTGGTTGTGCTGGTGGACTTCCAATACTCCGCGAAAAATCTCTCCGGCAGGATAAATCGGGGCCTCGAAGATCTCGATGACCTGATCCTGACTAAGACCGGTGATTTTGGGAATGGAAGGGAAGGGGAAACCCCTGCTAGCGATTTCGCTCGGCAACAGCAAGGGACCGACCGAGAACCAAACTCCAGCCCAGACGATCATTCCGCAGATAGCCGCGGCAACTAGTGCCAACCGCGCCGCCTTGCGAAGCTCCACGCCATTTCGCCACGGTATGGTCGGCCCCAGCAGCCAGCGAAAGAAGAGCATCACCGGCAAACAGACCGCCAAAAACGGAATGCTTGAGAATTTAGCCAGCAGCGCCAGGGCGACGCACGCGCCTGCCGCAGAGGCGGATTTCAGCGATGGCCGCGCGATCACCGCGAACAACGAGCCCAGCGCTAGGAATACGGTTGCCGCCGAAGCCATGTCCGTCGTCGCCAAACCGGCATGGGCCAGCACCGGGGCGGCCGTGGTCAGCAAGATCGTCGCGATCACCGCGCCCGCCGCGCCGAACCAGCGCTTGGCCCAGCAGGCCAACAGAACGCAGGCGCCGACAAAGAAAGGCAGCATGCCCAAGCGCGCCAACAGCAGCGTTCGCAGGTAGTCGGCGCTTTCCTCAAGCGCCTGGTTTCCGGCGCGCCACATGTTGGCGTTGTTCGTGCCCTCCGGCGCTCTTAGTCCGGCTAAGTACGGTCCGATAGCAGCTGCCGCCCGGGCCAGCGGTGGATGCTGCTCTTCGATGGTGTAGGTTCCGTCGCCGAGCCATTCCAGCCCGCAAACGATGTGTACTGCCTCGTCGTAGGATTGTGGGAAGAACGCCGCGGTCAGTACGAGGCGGATAACGGCGACGGTAATGAGTGCGAGGACGCATAACTGCCAAGGACGAATCGGGCGCCTCCGCTGTTCGTCCTTCGATACGTGCATACGGCCTGCTCGCGCGGCCTTGTTATCCGGCTAACTTTTTCACCAGCAATTCGTTGACAGCCTTGGGGTTGGCCTGTCCGCGAGTCGCTTTCATGACTTGGCCGACGAAAAAGGCCAAGATACCGGTTTTGCCGCCTTGATAGGTCGCGACTTGCGCTGGGTTCGCCGCGATGATCTCGTCGATGATCTTCTCCAACTCGCCGGTGTCCGAAATTTGTTTCAGCCCTTCGGCCTCGATGATCTCCGCGGCGGGCTTGCCCGTCGCAAACATCTTGGCGAAGACGTCCTTGGCAAGCTTCGACGAGAGAGTGCCGTCCGCCAATAGCTTGAGCAGTTCCGCTAAGCCTTCTGCGCTGACGGGCGACTCGGCGATCGTCTTTTCCGCCGAATTCAGGGCGCCGGTCAACTCGCCTTGCACCCAGTTGGCAGCCATCTTCGGGTCGCCGCTGAGCTTCGCCGCGGTCTCGAAGTAATCCGACGTCTCTTTCGACGCGATCAACACCCGCGCATCGTATTCCGAGACGCCGTAATCGTCCACGAACCGCTTGCGCTTGGCAGGCGGCAACTCGGGCATCGAATCGCGAATCTCGGCCAACCACTTGTCGTCGACAATCAGCGGAGGCAGGTCGGGCTCCGGGAAGTAGCGGTAGTCGTGCGCTTCTTCCTTGGAGCGCATCGAGCTCGTCTCGCCCGTGGCGTTGTTAAACAGGCGAGTCTCCTGCACTATCGTGCCGCCGTCTTCGACGATGGCCACCTGCCGCGCGATCTCGTACTCAATCGCCGCCTTGGCAAAGCGAAATGAGTTGACGTTCTTTACTTCGGCCCGCGTACCGAACTCTTTCTGGCCCTTGGGGCGCACCGAAATGTTGACGTCGCAGCGCAGTTGACCTTTCTCCATGTCGCAATCCGAGGCGCCGGAGAACTGTACGAGTTGCTTGAGCGCCGTCAGGTAGGCGAAGGCTTCGTCCGAGCTGCGCATATCCGGCTCAGAGACAATCTCAGCAAGCGGGGCCCCGGCGCGGTTCAGGTCCACGTAGCTGTAGCGGTCCGAGTCCCGGTAGCCGTCGTGGGTGTTCTTGCCGGCATCTTCTTCGAGATGCAGCCGGGTGACGCCAATGCGCTTCGAAGTGCCGTCCTCAAGCTCGATGTCGACGAAGCCATGCTCGGCTAGCGGCTCGTCGAACTGCGAGATCTGATAGCCCTTCGGCAGGTCGGGGTAGAAGTAGTTCTTACGTGCGAAAACCGACTTGCGGTTGATCTTGCAGTTGATCGCCAGCGACGCCCGGATGCCTTGCTCGACGGCCGCCCGGTTCAGCACCGGCAGCGCTCCAGGCAGCCCTAGGACGACGGGGTCGGTTTGCGTGTTGGGGTCGTTGCCGAATTCGTGCGAGCTTGGCGAAAAGATCTTCGTCGCCGTCTTGAGCTGGACGTGGACTTCAAGCCCAATCACAGCCTCATACTTGGCGATGGTTTCCTGATCCGCGAGGGCGACAGCAGTTGCAGACATAGAAGCCGCCATTGTATCAATCGCTCTCCAGGCGCTTGCGCAGTCCATCTAGGCGCTCGGCCCAGAATTGCTTCGCTTGCTCGGCCAGCGCGCGGTCGGGCAGCTTGCTCTGCTGCACGCCGACCGATGACTTACCTTCGCCTTTGGGAATGACTCCCACCAGAACCTCGGTCCCGTCAGGCCAGTTGAGCCGCAGAAGCAGCCGGTTATCTTCGCGAGTGCGCCGAATGTAAGACTTCTTCGCCTCGGGCAACCACTTCAGACTCTTCAGGGCGTCCCAGGCCTTTTCGACGGGAACCGCCACGGTACGCTCGCGCTGGATCTGAAATCCATCCTTCTGTTGATGCTTGTCCCGGAGCCCCCGCGCCTGCTCGTAGGCGACGGCGATCGTCTGCGACCACCAGCTGCCCAGCGGGTAGGAATCGGCTAAATGGCGAGCAATGGTTTTGTGTTCCCACTCCAGCGCCCCGGCCCGGTCCAGTTGGGCGAACCATTGGACCCACGACTTACCCGTCTTGGTCAAGACCGCAGCGTCGCTTACTGCCATAGAATCAAAAGTATAGCCCGATCTTGTGGCGGACTTCAGCGGGCACAGGCTATACTACCCAAGACAGGTTCTGCTGTGGGCCGGTCTGTCTACATTAGCGTTAAGGCGCTGGAGCGAGGGAAGTTCTCGTTCGACGAGGCGTTAGGCGCAGAGGCTCTGGATCTCCCCGATAATTGGCGGCCGTTGGGGACGGTTCGTGCGGTTGGTTCCGCCGAACTGTTGGATCGGTCGGGTACGCGTACCATACGTTTGCGCGGGCAGATTGCCGGTGAGTTGCAGAATGAGTGTGCGATCGGTTTGGAGCCGATCCAGCGGAAGTTCGACGATGAGTTTGATCTCTTCTATTACCCGGAAGAGCTAATCGCGGAAGAGGGCGAACACGCCTTAACCAGCGACGACGCGAATGTCGGGTTTTATGAGGGCGACGGGCTCTACTTGGAAGACGCTGTAGTGGAGCAGATCGTGTTGTGGCTGCCGATGCGGCCGGAATGCGAAGATGCAGAGAAGACAGGTTCTTGCCCGCACAGCAAAGCGGCGCCGGAACAGCAGGCGAAAGCCGATGCGGAAGACCCGCGTTGGTCTGCTTTGCGCGGGTTGAAATTGAACTGACCGAGGTGATCGCGAGATGCCGAATCCAAAACGGCGCCATTCGAAGGCGCGGACCAGCAAGCGCAGGGCGCACGACTTCTTGTCGGCGGCCTCAACAACGACGTGTTCACAGTGCAGCGAACCCAAGCTGCCGCACCGCGTCTGCATGAACTGTGGTCACTACAATGATCGCGAAGTGATCGAGGTCGATTCCGAATAGCCTTCCGCGCATTTACCCTAAATTCTGCGACGATTCCCAGAGTCTCCTCAGCCCGTGACCGAAAGAATCACCATAGCAGTCGACGCCATGGGCAGCGATGCTTGCCCTGAGGCTGAGGTTAAAGGCTCGATCCTTGCCGCGCGCGAACACAACGTTCGGGTGCTGCTTTGCGGACCCAAAGACCGTCTTCGCGCCGATCTCGATGCGGCCGGAGCGCACGGTCTGCCCATCGAGGTGGTTCACGCTCCCGACGTCATCACCATGGAAGACAGCGCAGGCAAGGCCATGCGCGCCAAGCGGGACAGCTCCATCCACGTCGCCGCCCGTCAAGTCCGCGAAGGGCATGCCTCGGGCGTCATCTCGGCCGGCAACACGGGCGCCTGCATGGCCATCGTCAAGACGATCCTCGGCTTGGTTCCGGGGGTCAAACGGCCCGCCCTAGCTCAAGTCTTCCCCACCTTGCAGGGGACGTGGTCGGTGCTGGTCGACGTCGGCGCCAATGTCGACGCTTCCCCGGAAATGCTCGCGCAATTCGCGGCGATGGGCGAGATTTACTCGAAGGTCATCTGCCGTTGCGAGCGTCCTAAAATCGGCATTCTGTCGATCGGCGAAGAGGACCATAAAGGCAACGAACAAACCAAACTAGCCGCGCCGATGATTCGTCAGCTGCCCGTGGAGTTCATCGGCAACGTCGAAGGCAACGACCTCTACACCGGCAGGGCGGACGTGATCGTGTGCGACGGCTTTACCGGCAACGTCGCGCTTAAGGTCAGCGAGGGACTCGTCGCCACCATCAAGGCCATGCTGCGCCAATCGCTGGAGAAGACGCTGCAGGCCAAGATTGGAGCCGTGCTGGCTCGCGATGCGTTCGATGATTTCCGCAAGCGCGTCGACTACACCGAATACGGCGGGGCGCCTTTATTGGGCGTCAAGGGCGTCTGCCTCATCAGCCATGGCAAGTCCAACGCCAACGCCATCAAGAATGCCATACGCGTCGCCGCCGAACTGAGCCGCGGCCGGCTCAACCAGCGCATCGAAGAGACGATTGCCGAGAGCCTCAAGGGCTCCAACGCCATCAGCGCTTAGCCCTTGCGGCGGTACTCCGTCGTGATCGTCGAGTTGATTCCCCCGCGCGGCGTGAATTCCCCGGTGACCCGCAACCAGACCGGCTGCATGGCTTTCACCAAGTCGTCCTTCATCTTGTTGACCGCGTTTTCGTAGAAAATCCCCAGGTTGCGGTAAGCCAGTAAGTACATCTTCAACGACTTCAGCTCGGCGCAATCCTTGTCCGGCTCATACTCGATGGTGATCTTGCCGTGGTCCGGCAATCCAGTCTTGGGACACACCGAGGTGTACTCCGGAATCTCGATCTTGATTACGTAATGCGGGTATTGGTTCGGCCAAGTCTCAATCGCCGGCAATTCTGCGTCGACGCCCGCTTGGGCATGTTCATCGGTGTAGTTCGCCATCAAGGCCAGTCTATACCGTTAGGCCCAGCGTCTTCTCTAGATACTGTTTGCTGGTTGCCGCGCTGTCTTTGGCGGTTGTCGCCGTCCGATCCAGTTCCACGGTGAACCAACCCTTCCAGCCGATCGAGTTCAGGTGGGCTTGGATCTCGGGAAACTCCACGCCGCCGGCGCCCAACTCGAAGAAGATGCGGTTATCAGGCCGAGTATTCACCTCGCTGCTGATCAACTCCGGCCCCTTGTAGCCGCCCCTGTACGCCGGCGAGACGTCTTTGACGTGGTACTCGATAATCCGATGGCCAAGCTGCTTGGTGAGCGCCAGGGCATCCATCCCCGCCATGGTGACGTGGCCGGTGTCGCAGATGAAGTAAACGTGCTCGGGATCGGTCATCTCCATGATGCGCTCGACGTCCCTGGGCGTCTCAAACTGTGAAAACAGGTGCGCGTGGATGCCGAACTTGAGGCCTTCGTCCGAAATACGCTTGCCCAATTCATTGAACGCCTTGGCCTGCGCCCGGTAGATCTCGCCCGTGTTGCCTCCCGGGTTCCGCGGGCCGCAGTTGATCTTCAAGTGGTCGCAGCCCAGCGCCTTAATGAAGCGCACCAGCTTCATGTGGTCCTCGATCACCGCCGCGTGCTGAGAAGGGTCTTGGAACTTCGTATTCTGGCCGCCGTTCGAAACCGTTTCCACCTTGAGACTCAGGCCAGCCAGCAGGTCGAGCAGTTCTTGGGGGCGGTCGCCCCAACGCGAGACATAGCTCCAAAACGTCTCGATCCAGTGATAGCCGAGCTCCGAAGACTCGTTGATTGAGCGGATGAAGTTGTCCGCGCCGTTCCAATCCGGACGCGTGTCGCAAGTGATGCCGACCGTAATCTCGGCGCCGGCAGCCCAGCTAGGCGAGGCGGCAAGGCCAGCGGAAAGGGCGGCAAGCAATTCTCGGCGGTTCATGGGCGTGTACCTCCTAGTCAGGCGACGTCGGACGTAATGATAACGCCGCCGTCACCCCGCGGCTAGCGTTGACTTCGCGCCAATGTGGGGCTTTCTGTCATCCCTGCTGGCTCTGCCCACACCCATGCAGCGCTCTCAGAGAAAAATTCGCGATAAACCGTTTACAATCAATTATATATACTAAATCTTAGCGTCCTACTATCATATTAGTAAAAATATACTTGACAGACATTAACTCATGTTTTATGCTTCTATTAGTTTATAGTTCAGTTCCCTGGAGGACCCACACCCATGACACTCATTCGCTACGCCGCACCCCATCTTCACGGCTTCCCTCCGCGAGCGGTCGCTTGGCGGCCTCGCGTCGACGTTATCGACGCCGAGAAACAATACGTACTGGAGGTCGATCTTCCCGGTGTAGACCCCAACTCTGTCCAAGTCGAGCTGGAAAAGGGCTTGCTGCAGATCAAGGGCGAGAGGCATGCCAGCCATGGAGAGGAGGCGGCCTACACCTACCGAGAGAGACGGGCCGGCAAGTTCGAGCGCAGCTTCCGGGTTCCCGAGGCGGTTGACGCCGATGGCGTTACGGCCAAATTCGACAAGGGCGTGCTCGAAATCCGCGTCCCCAAGGTCGAGCGCTCGCGCAGGATTCCGATTCAATAACGAAAGGAGGTTAAAGAACAATGTCGCTGATCAAACATAATCCCAGAGGTATGACGCCCTGGTTCGGCTTTGATCGCTTCTTCGATGATTTTGATCGCTCTTTTGGCGGCCAGGGCTCCTGGGCCCCGGCGGTCGATATCTACGAAGACGACAAGGCGATCACCTTGAAGGCCGAATTGCCCGACATGGACGAAAAGAATCTCGATGTCAAAGTCGAGGAAGGCATGCTCACCATCAAAGGCGAGCGGAAGTTCGAGAACGAAGAGAAGAAGGAAAACTTCCATCGCATCGAGCGCCGCTACGGCTCCTTTGAGCGCACCTTCGCGCTGCCCGACACCGTGGATGCCGACAGCATCTCGGCCAAATACGACAAGGGGGTCTTGAAGGTGGTGGCTCCTAAAGTCGAGCGTCCTAAAAACGCTCGCAGCATCAAGGTCAGCTGACCTTCGCTCGGCGGCGGACGGTGCTGCAACCTTCCGCCGCCCTGATTCATCTTTTAAACCGAGGACACCGCTATGATTCGCTTCGACAAATTCACGCAGAAGGCTCAAGAAGCCGCGCAAGGCGCGCAGTCGATCGCCGCCGAGCACGGGCACCAACAAGTGCAACCGCTGCACTTGCTGATTGCCTTGTCCGAAGAAGCCGAAGGCGTGGTCGCCGCAGTCTACGACAAATGCGGAATCCAGCGTAAAGTGGTCGCCGAGGATGCCCGCAAGCTGCTGCGCGATATTCCCCAAGTGCAGGGCGCGCAGGGCGGAACGCACCTCTCGCCGGCCCTAAGCACGATCCTCGAAAACGCCTTCAAGGAGACGGAGCGCTTCAAGGACGAGTTCGTTTCTACCGAACACCTGCTGTTGGCCCTCGCTGAGAGCAAGGGAGACCCAGCCGGAAGGCTGCTGAACCAAGTCGGCGCCTCACACGAGGCGATCTTGCACGCGCTGCAGGCCGTTCGCGGCTCCCAGCGCGTGACGGACCAGAACCCAGAATCAAAATATCAGGCCTTGGAACGCTACGCCTTAGACCTCACAGAGCGCGCCCGCAGCGGCAAGCTCGACCCGGTCATCGGCCGCGATGAAGAGATTCGCCGCGTCGTGCAGGTGCTCTCTCGGCGCACCAAGAACAACCCGGTGCTGATCGGCGAACCCGGCGTCGGCAAGACAGCCATCGCCGAGGGTCTGGCGCAACGGATCGTCGCCGGCGACGTTCCCGAATCGCTCAAGAACAAGAAGCTGGTTTCCATCGACTTAGCCTCGATGATCGCCGGCACCAAGTTCCGCGGCGAGTTCGAGGACCGCCTCAAGGCGGTGCTGAAAGAGATTCAGGACTCCCACGGCCAAGTCATCTGCTTCATCGACGAGTTGCATACCCTCGTCGGGGCCGGCGGCGCGGAAGGCGCGATCGATGCGGCCAACATGCTCAAGCCTGCCTTGGCGCGCGGCGAACTGCGCTGCATTGGCGCCACGACGCTTGCCGAGTATCGCAAGTACATCGAGAAGGACGCGGCCCTAGAACGGCGCTTCCAGCAAGTGTTGGTCGACCAGCCCACCGTGGAAGACACCATTGCCATCTTGCGCGGCATCAAAGAGACGTACGAGATTCACCACTCCGTGCGTTATCGTGATTCCGCTCTGGTGGCGGCCGCGATGCTGTCGCACCGTTACATTGCCGACCGTTTCTTGCCTGACAAGGCCATCGACTTGGTCGATGAAGCCGGCGCTACGTTGCGCATGCAGGTCGACTCGGTTCCCGTCGATGTCGATCGGCTGGACCGCAGGGTGATGCAGTTGGAGATCGAGAAGCAGGCCTTGCAGAAAGAGAAGGACAAGGCCTCCCAAGAACGCTTGGGACACATCGACGAAGAACTCTCCGAGCTCAAAGGCGAGGCCGATGTGTTGCGCAATCGCTGGTTGCAAGAGAAGCAGTTGATCGAGAAGGTCAAGGCGCTAAAGGAAGAGCACGAGAAGATGCGCAAGCAGATCGAGCAGGCGCAGCATGCCGGCGATTTGCAGAAAGCCGCCGAGTTCCAATACGACAAGCTGCCCAAACTCGAAAAAGATATCGAGTTGGCCACCAAAAAATTGGAAGAGGAGCACACGGACTCCAGCCTGTTGCGCGGCGAAGTGACTGAAGAGGACATCGCTCGCATCGTCGCCAAATGGACCGGAATTCCCGTTAGCCGCATGCTCGAGGGCGAAATGCAGAAGCTCGTCCACATGGAAGAGCGCCTGGAGCAGCGAGTCATCGGCCAAAGCGAACCAGTGCAGCACGTCGCCAACGCCATTCGGCGGAACCGCGCGGGCCTCAGCGACCCGAACCGGCCGATCGGCTCGTTCATCTTTCTGGGTCCGACCGGCGTCGGCAAAACAGAATTGGCCAAAGCGCTGGCCCAGTTCCTGTTCGACGATGAGAAATCGATGGTCCGCATCGATATGTCTGAGTACATGGAGAAGCACGCCGTCTCGCGAATGATCGGCGCACCTCCCGGCTACATTGGGCACGACGAGGGCGGACAGCTCACCGAGCACGTCCGGCGGCGTCCTTATTCGGTGGTCTTGCTCGACGAAATCGAGAAGGCTCACCCGGACGTCTTCAACGTGCTGTTGCAGGTACTTGACGACGGACGTCTCACCGACAGCAAGGGCCGCACGGTGAACTTCACCAACACCGTGATCATCATGACCTCCAACGTCGGATCCAACGTCCTGCAAAAGAACGAGAAGATCGGCTTCTCGGTAACGCATGCAAAGGATGACGGCCACAAGGACATGCGTGACAAGCTCATGGCAGAGCTGCAGCGCAGCTTCCGGCCTGAGTTCTTGAACCGCATCGACGACATCATGGTCTTCAGCAGACTTGAGAAGGAGTCCCTGCACCGGATCGTGGAGCT
>CAZYOX010000102.1:0-12049 GCA_964649285.1 uncultured Bryobacterales bacterium
AGGACTGGCCGCAGTTAGCTGAAGAGTATAGGGCGCTGGCCGCCTCAGCCCAGGGGCCGCATGGGGAATCCTTGATGCACGAACTCACGCGCGCGCTTCGCCGGAGTCCCCGCTCGCTTGCATTAACCCTAGACCGGCTCGCGCGGACCGCGCCTCAGTGCGTCCCGTCCATGCTGGATCCGGACCTCCCGCCAGGTTAATGCCGACCTGCGCAAACCCTCCTCTTGACGACCCAGGAAGCCGTCGCCTGAGGTCGATGGGGCAGACTCGATTCGCTGCCCACTTATTCTGGCCATCGCCAGCGTCGTGGCCCTCGGGCTTGCCCTAGCCGGCATTTACCGCGTGCTGGTTGTCGCGGCCGCCGGCTGCTGCTTGGACCTAACGGCTGCAGATGGTCTCCCGCGGTTGATGTCTCGATGCTGTTCGGCGTCGCGCCCGTCGACATAGCCACGTTCACCGTCGCAGCCGCCGTTCTGGTTTTCGCGGCACTGGCCGCCAGCTATCTCTCGACCCGGCGCGCCGCTGCGCTGGGCCCTATAGAAACGCTCCGTCTGGAGTAGAGCGGAACGCAACTACTGCAACCGCATTTGGTCAAGCCTTTCCGGGTTGGGCGCCAACATCGTACCGCCCGCCTTGAAGCCGTTCACTTCAAGCACATAAGCCACGATGTCAGCGTACGTCTGCCCTGGCAGCGAATTCGGTGCAGCCGGCGGCATCGTCTTGGACTTGTTGTAAAACGCGCCCACGGTCTGGCCCGTCCACTGGCCCTTGAAGTACTCGCCGGCCAGCGGAGGGGCGAACGTGCCGTTCGTCAGCGTATTGCCGTGGCAGACGGCGCAGTTTGCGTCGTAAGCGGTCTTGCCCGTCGCCGCCTGGGCCGCCGTAAATTGCGGCGGCGCTCCGCCAACAACCGCGGCCGGCCTCGCAGGCTGGGCAGGCTGAGCCGGCTGCGTTGCCCGGCTCACTGGTCTCGGCGCCGTAGCCGTTCCGGTACCTTCGCCCTCATAAGTGAACGCTAGAATCGCTCCGGGATTTGCCATCCTTCTCGTCGTACCACCGGCGACGGCTTCCGCCAGGCCCCCCTTATCCGTCGCGATGTAGATCGTCTTGCCGTCCGGGCTGACCGCTATGTCACGGTAACGATTGTCGGACTGGAAGTAACGCTCCATGTGGCCGGCCGCCTTCTGCCCGTCGGCTGAGAGATGCTGCACATAAAGGGAGCCGCGCTTCAGCGTGGTGACCAATACCGCCTTGGCCCAATCGGGAATACCCGCGCCCTTGTTCTCGTAGTACTCGATGCTGGAGTTGCCGGTCGTCGGCCAACAAATATAGTCGATGCCTTTGCACACCGGATCGCGGAAGTTATACCCGGTCTCTACAGTGAACATCGTGGCGATCGGCTCGATGAACGGCTTGGTAAACGCCGACTCCGGTTCGCGCGGAACCGAGGGGTGAATCTCCAGATCGCTGAAGCGGATGTTCGTGCATCCTTCGCTGGACTCAGCCCAACGCGCATACTCGTACGCCTTGTTGTCCTTCAGGCCTGCAACGTGTGGCCAACCATAGTTTCCGCCAGGCTTCAGGATGTTGATTTCGTCGTCCGTCTTCGGCCCATGCTCGGCGGAATACAGCGTTCCGTCCGGCGCGAAGTCGATCCCTTGCGGATTGCGGTGACCATAGGTATAGACGTGGCTGCGCACGCCGTCGATCGTCGGGTTGTCTGCGGGGATGGAGCCGTCCAGGTTGATGCGTAATGACTTGCCCACATAGGCGCGATAGTCCTTGGCGTTGACTTCAGCCGACGTTGGGATACGCTGGGCCTCGATCGGCAAGCAGTAGTTGCCCAATTGATCGTGGCCTTGGTCGCCGATGGTGAAGTACAGCTTCGAGTCCGGACCGAACCGCAAACGCCCCGCATTATGATCGTTGCCGGCCGGCAACCCAATGATCACGTCAATCCTGTTCGAGAGCGTTCCCGCGGCTTGGTTGTACGTAAACCGCACGATCTTGCCGTAGAGGTAACGATAAGGGTTGTCTTCGGCCGGAACGTTGGGATCGGGGCCCTTCGACGGATCGACATAGGTGTAGGCCGCATAGACGTAATCGTTGCCTGTCCCCTTCAGCAATTCGGGATGCAACGCCAGGCCCAATATTCCGTCCTGGCTGCCCGGAGCCGAAACTTCGTCAATGGTGACGGCAATTCGATGCGCTCCGCTAGCGGGGTCAATGCGGCTGATTCGTTTTCCGGTTCGCTCCGTTGCCCAGAGCATGTTGTCCGGCCCCCACGCGATCTCCCAGGGGTTTTCCAACTGCGATATCACAACGCGTTGGCGGAACTGCTTCGTCCCGCGAATCACCTCGTCGGGAGAGTCCTGCGCCCAAAGCACGGCAAAGCTGAGCAGACCCACGGCCAGAAAAATACGCTTCATGTAGTTTCCCCAAAGATGCTATCGATTGGACGGCAGGGGGCTAATAATCCGTCAACCGCAGGATGCGATGGTTGTAGCTGTCTGTTACATATAAAGCGCCGTCTCGGTGGACGTACACGCCGTGCGGCCGGCGGACCTGCGTCTTCAAAGGATTGGCGGAGTCGATCGCCAGGCCGGGTTCGCCCGTGCCGGCAATCGTGGTCGTCCCGCCCGTCTTGACGTCATAGCGCCGCACGAGGTGATTCTCGGCATCGGCGATGATCACGTTGCCGTCGAGGTCTATGCACAGGTGTTTCGGCCCGTTCAGGTCAGGCGTGATGTCGCCCGGTTTGATCAACGTGCGAATGCGGCCGTCCTTGCCGATGACGCGCAAGGCGTTGCCGCGGCGCTCTAAGACGTAGACATTGCCGTTGGCGTCCGCGGTAACAGCACGCGGGTCGACAAGCGGACTCTCTGCCGCAACGGCGCCGTCCGCAGGGACCCCTTCTTGGCCGTTGCCCGCTACCGTGGTGACGATTCCGATGCCCAAGTCGACCCGGCGAATGCGCTTGTTCGTCAGGTCGGCGATGTAGAGCTGCCTTCCGTCCGGCGCCAGGTCAATGGCGTAAATGCCATTGAAGGCGGCTTCGGTCGCCAGTCCGCCGTCGCCCGAGTAGCCCTTCTCGCCGTTCCCTGCCACGGTGACGGTCTCGCCCGTGGCGATGTCCCGGCGCAAGACACGATTGTTATGCGTATCGGCGATGAATAACTGGTCTTGGTCGTTCATGACAATAGCGTGCGGCTCGTGGAAGGCCTCGCCGCCCGCTATCAAAGAGGTCTTGCCGGCCCGATCGATGCGGATCAGCCGGCCGCCCGTGTATTCGATCACAAACAGATTGCCCGCTCGGTCAAAGGCGACCCCAAACGGCTCGACGAAGCGAATGTCTCGCGCCGAGACGCCTGGCTCCCCCGCCCCGCCGCCGGCGACAAGCTCCACCGAGGCGGCCGACAACGACGCCGCAAACAGAACAGTCGCAAAAGCGATCCAAGACATCTGCATGGGCGTTATCTTACCTGGATTCGCTCCTGATTTCTCCGAATTGCAACAGCCGCAGGAAAATGCCCGGAGCGCCGTCCGCGGTCCCCGAATAGCCAACCCGTATGCTCTCCCCAGATTGAGCGCCACAAGTGAACTGATAGTCCTCGGCCACAACGCCATCCCGGATAATTGAGATCGAAGAAGGGTTGTCGATTAGGATCTTCATTGTTCCCGCTTCGGTTTGTACCGTTAGCGCAGGCGGAGCCGCCGAACAATCTAGATCCTTCAACTGCGCCTCGATCAGCGTGGTGCCCCCGGCTATCAGGCGGTTCACCAGAAGTTGCGCCACAGACTCAACCTCCCCGGCGCCCAGGTCGCTATTCGGCGATCCCTCGCCTAACCCCTCTTCCCGTACCTCCGTTCTCGGACGGCTCAAAACGGGCGGGCCGTTGTCGGTCACCGGAACCGCCACCATCGTCATTTGCGGTTGCTCGATCGCTGCTTTGAGCTGTTGCACCCTGAAGAGGTCGTCCGGATCAACGGCGTGTTGCAGAGCCATCTCAATGGCCTTCTTAGCCTCGTCCGCCTGATTCAGGCGATAGTGCGCGTAGGCCACGAGATAGAAGAATCGCGGCGCTTCTTCGGACTTGATCTTACGGACTTTCTTCGCCAGCAACAGAGCCGGAACGAACCGGTCCGCTTGATTCAGCAGACTAAGGCGTAGGAACTTAAGCTCGTTAACGTCCGGCGAGAGTTCAACGGCCTTACCCGTTAAGTCGAGGCATTCAGGCGTGGGTGAATTGGAGCAATCGTTGACCGCCAAAAACCGGTAGGTAGCGGGATTGGTACTGCCCTTAGAGACCGCTGCACGAAACAGCGGCGCCGCACTTTCCCTCTGGCCCTTTCTCATGAACAACGCCGCTCGGGAATCATCGACATTGGGCACCTCCGGATAAAGCTCCGACAAGCGCAAATACTCCTTCTCCGCCTCGTCGAACTTGCGTGCATTGGCCTTAACGTCGGCCAGAAGCAGCGGAGCTTCCCACTTCTTGAGTTCGGCCGCGGCTACCGGAGCGTCGAAAGTCAGTTGGCCCTCTTCCACCCCGATTCGCGTATAGTTCATCGTCGACCGCTGAGTGTAAGCGCGCAGCTGGTCATCCACCTTCTTCAGATCCCAGCCGTATACCTCTTGGAACGCCGCAGCCGAGTTCTCGTGCTTCTGCAGCGCCGTGATCATCTGGTCCCGTCGCGGCTGCATTTCGGCATCGCTCATGATGAAGTGAGCCAAAGTCCAACTCATCGCATAGAGATCCGACACCTCCTGTTGGCCCGCTTCGGTCCGCTGCTCCCGATCCATCGCAAAAAGGCTCTCCGCGTTCAGCTTGCGCCCGGTGGAGTTCAAATACCGCATGTGGTTGTCGATCGGATACCCCACATCGAGCGTCTTGTCGCCAAACTTCAACGTCGAGAAGTAATCGGCGAAACCTTCGTGCGCCCAGGTCGGCCATTCGAACCCCTTAGACCGCGAGTAAAGGTGAAAGTATTCGTGATTCAATAGCTGCTCGACTTGTGCATTGAAATCGGCGATAACGATAAAGTCTCGTCCTAACGCTTGGGTGTAGTAGCCTACCGACGTCTTAGTGGCCGTGTAATCCAGATACTCTTTCTGACTCCTGAACAGTAATACGTTGACGGGATCCTCGCCGCCCAGCTTGGCGTCGAGCATCAGAGCATATGCTCGCCGTACGCGTTCCAAGTGCCGCAGCACTGTCTCCGCCTTACCTTGGCTCGACGCCGTGTAGAGAACGAAGTTCTCGCTAGCGTACTTAGCCCAAACGTCCTCCGCGGCCTGCGCCGCCGAAACAGCGACAACCAGCACGCTGCACAGCCGGCATAGCGACTTGAGTGAAAAGGCCGTCATGCTCCCCCTCGAAAAAACCACGTCTAGTTTGCCGCCGACGCCTATAAATGGCAAGGTTCCAAGAAACAATTTCATAGCCGCGTATTTCCGGGACAATAGGCAGCATGGAACGTGTCTGTTTCTTGATACGGGTCAAGCCCGAACACCTCGACGAATACAAGCAGCGGCATCGCGAGGTCTGGCCCGAGATGCTGCAAGCACTGCGCGATACCGGATGGTGTAACTATTCTCTTTTCTTGCGCGAAGACGGCTTGATGGTCGGCTACTTCGAAACGCCTGATCTAGAGGCGGCCCGTTCGGGCATGGCGGCCCTTGAGGTCAATACAAGGTGGCAGACCGAGATGTTGCCTTACTTTGATGAGATTGAGCCAAGCAAGCGACCCGACGAGTCGTTCGTGCGCCTCGAAGAAGTCTTCCACCTGGACTAGACCCGCCTTGCTTTATCGGGACGTAAGTTGACGGCACAACCCGCTCCTACCTACCCCGCTATTCGCGCTAGGATGACTAAATCATGAGACGCATCGCCTGCCTCCTTCTCGTAGCCTTCGCCCTGGGCTGCAGTTCGGCCCCGGCGCCAGAACCGGCTTCCGAACCCGAAGCGGCAGCGCCTGCACCTGAGACGCATCGCTACGAATTGCGCGGCAAGGTCATTGAGTTGCGTCCCGGCGAGGCTAACGCCGCCGTCATCGAGCACGAAGAGATCGTCGGCTTCATGGACGCGATGACCATGACCTTCCCGGTTCAAGCCGCCGACGAGTTCGCCAAGTTGCACGCGAACGACTACATTCATGCGGACGTGGTATCGAACGACGACTCCTTCTATATCGAGAACATTGAAGTCGTCGATCCTCCTGCCTCCGCCGAAGGGCAGTAGGCGGCTCCCCCAACGTCGTGACCGTGAGCTGGGATCACCCCGAAATTCGTGAAGCCATCGCCCGCGCCTTGGCCGAGGACCTCGGCTCAGGCGATGCGACGACCGAGGCCTGCATTCCCGAAGACGCAACTGCGTCGGGCTTCTTCCTGACCCGCGAACCTCTGGTGCTGGCCGGAACGCCCCTATTGCCCCTGATCTATACGCAGGAGCGTGTTGAGATTCTTCATTTCGACGGCGCCTCGCTCGACGCCGACGTCGTCTTCGCACGAGTTCAAGGTTCGGCACGCCGTCTGCTTGCGTTTGAAAGGACGGCTTTGAACTTCATCCAGCGAACCAGCGGAATCGCGACCCAGGCGCGCAAGTTCGCCGACTCGGTAGCCGGTACCGGCTGCACGGTACTCGACACGCGCAAGACGACGCCGGGTTTACGGCGCGTCGAGAAGCTTGCCGTGAAGGCGGGCGGCTGTGAAAACCACCGCGTCGGGCTGTTCGACGCCATCCTCATCAAGAACAATCACATCACCGCGGCGGGCGGTGTGGCGGAGGCGCTGACGCGTTGCGGCGCCAGCGGATTGTCCGTCGAGATTGAAGTGCGTAGCTTCGACGAGATTGATGCCGCGCTGGCGGCCGGAGCGAAACGGTTACTGCTCGACAACTTCACTCCCCAGCAGGCGCGGGAGGCCGTGAAGCGCGTCGCTGGCCGTGCCAAGACGGAACTTTCGGGCAACATCGCATTGCATAACGTACGCGAATACGCGGAGACTGGCGCCGACTACGTATCGAGCGGCGCCCTGACGCATTCGGTTCGCGCAATGGATATTAGCTTCCGGATTGAGCCGATTCAACCGGAGTAAACAGGACTCCCAAGCGGAAGGCTTGACCGAGGAAGTTGCAGTGGACGACGCGGCCCCGCTTCTCTAATTCCACTTCCGTATCGCCCCAGGCGAGACTCCCCTTGACGACCACCGACATGCCTACCGGAAGAGGTGAGTGCATGGTGAGTCCCACGCCCTGCTGCGTGTAATCCACCAGACCGGCGCTCATGTCGCGTCCGGCGTACTGTACCGCTACTCCCTGGGTAGTGAACTGGGTTCGCCGCGGAACCGCGCGCATCTCGGGTGAACCATCGGACTCGAACTCCTCTCCGTTTTCGGCGGAGCCAAACAGATCAAAGGGCATTTCTCCGGTTCCGGGCAGCAATTCTTCGAATAAGTCTGTCGGCTCCTCGACCGGAAGTTCTTCGGGCGACGGCGCGGGCTCTTTCGGCAGCGGCTCCGTCGCGGTCGAACCTGCCTGCGGCTTAAGCGGCTCCGCGCCGTTTAGCGCTGGCGCAGACTCCACGGACGGGCGGCCCATGGCAAGGCGGCAATTCAGAAACTCGCTGCCGGAAACCGAATCGTAGGCCAGCGTGACTTCCATGCAGGCGATATCGACGCCATAACTGCCTGAGAGCCACGCAGCGGTACTCAGCAGTTCCTGCGAAAAGTTTTCGGCAATCAGCAGGACGCGTTGCTGCTTGTTGAGATTACGGTAGTTCTCGCCCAGGTAGCCGCGAAGTTCCCGGCTCACTGCCGGACCAATTCGCCGCAGCAGCTCGTCCCGTTCCCAGCCCGCAATGCGGCTCGCTGAGTTGATCGCCCTGGTCAACGGCGACTTCGAGTCCGAGAGCGTGATGATCACCACCACGGCGGCCCCATTTCGATCGACGGCGAGCGCATCGACATAGGACTCCGCATCGTCTGCCGTCCGCAGACCGTTCGCCACAAGCAGCAGCGACTCGCCGACCTCACCGAAGAACTGCTCCGGACTGTTGGCGATGAAATCGCCGAGTTCGTAAAACTCTTCTAGCGATCGCGTCTTGAGGTTGGCGAATGAAACCAACCGCTTCCCGATTCGCTCGATCCTAAGCATGCAGGTCCCCTAAGGGAGCGCCCTCGGGATGCGCGGCAACGTACTCCAAATCATTCGCCTCAGCCGCGGCGTCCCCCTTTGACACCAACGCGGCCGCCACCCGTGCGGCGCCGGCAGCCAGCTTGCGTCTCGCTTGTGCGGCCTGTCTTGCCGTGACGCGTCCCGGCGCAATGACCGGGAAAACGATATCCGTCGAATCCTCCTGGAGCAACCTTTCCAAACCGGCCACGCGCGGATTGGGCAGCAAGACGATAACGCAGTCAAACATTTTGTCGAGTTCGCCCAACACGCTGCGAAAGCCCGACTGATCCGTCAATAGCTGTTTGATCGCAGGGTTGCGGCCGGCGGGCATCACTTTTACGCCGGGGTGCGCCGAGTCGTGGATGAAGTGCTCCCAACGCGGCTCCCGCGTTGCCATCGCCTCGGCCAGACCTAGGCGTCTGGTGCTGAAAAACCGCGCCGCGTGCGGAGAGTCAAAACTCGCCTCGACGATCACCACCAACGATGTGGAACGGGCGGCGATCCACTGTGCTAACGCGGCCGCTGTCTCGGTGGCATTGCGCAGCCCCCCCAGCGGGCAAATGCCGATGCGCATGCGGTCCGGCAGAGACGCTAAACCAAGCAACTGCGCAAGCTCCTCCCGCCAATCGCCAACGAAGTCGTAAGACGCCGGTTGGGGCGACGGTCGCCGCGATGGCCGAGGAGGCGTAGCCGGAGCGCTAGGTTCTGGCGGCGTTGCCTGCACGGCGGCCGCGACGGCTTGGACCGGTTCGGGTCGCGTTTCTTCGTCCTCGTCCGGCTCTTGCGGCAGAGGGAAGTCGGCGGGAATCTCCGACTCTTTTTGCTCGCCGAAGAGGTCCTTCTCGAGATTCGCTTTCTCCAGAATGCGGAAATGACGGCTCATGACGATTAGTCCCCCGCTCCTTCGGCTTGGCCAAATGTCCACGAAAGGGTGTTCGTCTCGTTCTTGGGCATCGGGCGGGCAATCACAGGCTGAACGGCAGCGGACTTCGCCGCCCGCGGCAGGTCCCGCGCCGCTTCCAGCACGATGTCCGCCGTCACGTTATCGAGATCGTCCGCCCAAGCCAGAGTCAGGGCTCGATGACAAACATGGTTCAGCCACCGCGGGATGCCGCCCGAAACCTCGGCGGCCAACGCGATCGCTTCTCGCGGAAACAGCGTGTCGCTGCCTCCAACAACGGCAAGACGATGCCGTATGTATTCGCCGACTTCGTTTTCTCGTAGGGGCTCGACGCGGGCTACCACGCTGATTCGTTGGCGCAGCGCTTCATGCCGGGACTGGCCGAGCTTGTCTTCTAACTCGGGTTGTCCGGCAATGATAATTTCCAAGAGATTCAAATTCGTCGAGTGGAGATTGCTGAGCAGGCGAATCTGCTCAAGCGCTTCATCCGACAAGGCCTGGCCTTCGTCGAAGAGCAAAAGCATGCGGTAACCCCGGCGTTTGAGTTCCGCTAATCGTTGTTGCAGCCGTGTCATCTGCTCGAACTCCGCCGTACCCGTGGCGCCTAGGCCCACGCGCTTCATCACCTCCTGCATCAGGTCCCGGCGCGTCTGATAAGGATGCGGGAAGAATGCGGCGGCGGCCTTGCCCTTCAATCGGCCGACGAGATAGCGGAGCAATGTCGTCTTGCCCATGCCCGCCGGAGCGGTCAAGGCGCCGATGCCGCGACTCTCGAGCACGCTGAGATAAACCGCAGAAAGGGCGTCTTTGTGTCCCTGACCGAAGTAAAGAAAACTCGGATCCGCGGTGATGCGGAAGGGGTCGGCGGTGAGCCCGAAGCGCTCAGCGTACATCGGGCCCTCCTCCCTTTTCGAAGATCATCAACGGAACGCTGAGAACCTCAATCGCATCCTCAACGCTCTCAAGAGGCCGCAACCAAGCGCCTAGAGTCACCGCCAGCGTCAGGAGTATGGCCACCGCGGCCAGGCCGATAGACCAATACTCCAGGGGCAGGCCAGCAAGCGTGCTACCCGGCGGAGCCGTGAAGCAGTAACCCGAAGCGCCTAGCAGCAGCAGCCCAAAGCACAGGACAACCATCTTGCGCTTGGCGAAGACGGTTAGCGCGCGCAGCAGCGGATTGGCCAACACCGGCTCAAAAAGCGCGGCGCTGTCCAAAACAGAGAGCGGCGCCAAACTCCACTCCACTTGGTGCATCCGGTCGTCTGCCGCGTGGGGGTCTAGCGTCGCCTGCGGCATCGCGGCTCTCGACCAAGAGTTTGGCTTTTGCGGCTGGTTCACTGGGGCAAACTCCTTTCGACAAACTGCGATCGGCGGCAAAGAGACTCGATGCGTTCGGCCGTCAGTTTCGGATCGACTTGGCTCGACAGGTAGTCGCAGGCGCCGCGTCGAAAGGCCTCGGCAATCTCGCCTTGAGACAGCCGCCCGTTAACTAATAAGACCCGGAGTTGCGGATAGAGCCGAGACACAAGCGCCAGCGCCATCAAACCCGACTCAGGCGAATCGCCGCAGTCGATCGCCAACACCGAGGCCGTCGAGAGAACTGTACTCTTGGCCAAATCCACAGGCTGCCGAACTAGCGTCACCTGATGGCGCTCTTTGAGACGACGCACCACCTCCCAGTCATCGGAAATTTTTCCGGCCACGCAAATATGAGCGGGTCCGGAACTGGATACACCGGCGTCCCGCAGCCAAGGCGGCTCTGTCGACATCCGCATGCCCCCCTGGAAGCAAACGGGAGGCCATTTGCTAAGCATGCCTAAGGCGAACCACCTAATCTATTCTAGTGCAGGACTTTACGGCGTCAAGTGAGAGGTCTCTGGCAGATCAAGCTCCAGCTTTTCATGAAGTACATTGCCGACTAGTCTGCGGTGGATCGCCGTCACTACATGAGCATGTGACGCTAAGATTTTCTTCGGCTCCACGATCTCTCGGATGTGATATAACTATATTGAACCTGCCATGGACCAGTCCGCCTGTGTCCGGCACGTTCATTTCGTTAAGAGATAAATTCAGTGTCGCTCAGGTTATGAGCGCCGCTGTACGATTTCGGAGGAAGAGAATCCGTTATGGCATTGCGACCTTTGCACAATCGCATCATCGTGGAGCGAGCGTCAGCAGGCGAGCAGAAGCAAGGCTCGATCATTATCCCTGACTCGGCCAAGGAGAAGCCGCAGCAGGCTACTGTGATTTCCGTGGGTCCAGGGAAGTTGGACAAGGACGGCAAACGGCAACCGCTCGATGTAAAGGCCGGCGACAAAGTGCTGATCGGCAAGTACTCGGGCAGCGAAGTATCGGTAGACGGCAACGACTACGTCATCCTCACTGAGGACGAAGTCTTAGCGGTCGTGGGTTAGATAGACGGGTCACAGCTGATCCGAGGAGGGTAAATTCTCATGGCAGGAAAGCGCATTATTTACGGAGAAGACTCGCGGCAAGCGATTCTGGCCGGCGTCAACAAGCTGGCTAACACCGTCAAAGTCACTTTGGGTCCCAAGGGCCGCAACGTCGTACTAGAGAAGAAGTTCGGCGGTCCGAACGTCACCAAGGACGGCGTCACTGTCGCCAAGGAGATTGAACTCGAAGACAAGATCGAGAATCTCGGCGCACAAATGGTTCGCGAGGTCGCTTCGAAGACTTCCGACGTCGCCGGCGACGGCACAACGACGGCAACGGTTCTCGCGCAGGCGATTTTCGGCGAGGGCGTTAAGAGCGTCGCCGCCGGTTCGAACCCGATGGCCATCAAGCGCGGCATCGACAAGGCTGTCGAAGCGGTCGTAGCCAAGATCCACGACATGGCTCGCCCGGTTGAGGGCAAGGCCGTGGCGCAGGTTGCCGCCATTTCGGCGAACTCCGACCAGACGATCGGCGACACGATTGCTCAGGCGATGGAGAAGGTCGGCAAAGACGGCGTCAT
>CAZYOX010000103.1:0-12029 GCA_964649285.1 uncultured Bryobacterales bacterium
CAACTCGATCATGACCGAGAAGATCGCCCGCCGCGGCTTGCACATCAGCGTGGACTACTCGGCGGATGCGCTTGCCAGCATTCTGGTCCGCGACGCCGCTTCCTCCAAACCGGTCTGTCTTCGCTCAAATCAAACCGTGGCCGAGGTTCGTCAATGGCTGCAGTCCCACGAGACAGGCAGTACTCACACGGGCTTTCCTGTGCTGGACGCAAATCAGGACATCATTGGCATCATCACGCGCAAGGACCTGAACGGCCATGAAATCGACCCGCGCACACCGCTGGCGCACTTGATCAAAAGAGCTCCAGTGGTCATTCCGGAAAATGCGACAGTGCGGGATGCCATCAACCGCATGGTGACCGAGGACGTCGGACGTCTTCCGTTAGTGAACTTGGCTCGGCCCGGCCGTGTGACGGGCATTCTGACGCGTAGCGACGTGCTGAGCATTTACGGCAAGCGTCTGCACGAATCGCAACATATGCACCGCACGATTGAGCTCATGCGGCGCTGACGGCGGGGCAGCACTATACTTGCTTTCGTATCGATGCGCTGCGCCCTCCTGCTTCTCTTAGCCTTTACGCCGTTGCACGCACAGTCGGATTGGCCGTCTTTCGGGCGTGATCCCGGCGCAGCGCGCTTTTCGCCGCTCGATCAAATCAACACGGCGAACGTCGCCCGGCTGCAACGCGCCTGGACGTTTCACACCGGCAAGCCCGGCTCGGAAAGCATTCCGATCGTTGTCGGTGGGGTCATGTATCTAGCCGCGGCTAACGGTCTGTTCGCCGTCGAGCCCGAAACCGGTAGACAGATTTGGCATTACGCCGCGACAGGCGTCGCTTTGCGGGGACTCGCCTACTGGCCGGGCAACGAAAAGGCGCGCGCGCGAATCTATGCCGGCGTCAGCGGCGGCATGATCGCCCTCGACGCAACGACCGGCAAGCCCGCGCCCGGCTTTGCCGACGAAGGCCTGCTCGACCTCAAGCAAGGCGTGCTCGGCGGTTTGGATGACGCCAAAATCTCGCTGCAATCGCCCCCGTTGGTCAGCGGCGATCTGATCATCACCGGCAGCGCCAACGGTGAGAACACTCCCTCGCTGGGCGCCTATGGCGACATTCGCGCCTGGGATGCCGACAGCGGCAAGCTCGTCTGGACTTTCCATACCGTGCCGCGCCCCGGCGAACCAGGACACGAAACCTGGCCCAGCGATTCGTGGAAGAATCGCACCGGCGTCAACAACTGGGGCTTCATGACCATCGACGAACAGCGCGGCGTTGTCTACGTCCCGCTCGGCTCGCCCACCAGCGACTTCTATGGCGCCGACCGCTCCGGCAACGGTCTCTACGGCAATAGCCTCGTCGCACTCGACGTCAAGACGGGCAAGCTGCTCTGGCATCAACAACTCGTCCATCACGATCTGTGGGATTTCGACCCAGCCGCCGCGCCGATCCTATTCGATGCCCAGCTGGAGGGGGGCGCTGTACCGGCTGTGGCGCAGATCACCAAGCCCGGTTTGCTATTCGCCTTCAACCGCGTCACTGGCGCGCCGGTCTACGGCATGGAAGAGCGCCCTGTCCCGCAGACAACCGTTCCGGGCGAGTGGACGTCGCCGACGCAGCCCTTCCCGCTCAAGCCGCCGCCGCTTTCGCGCGTGAGTTTCCAGGACGACGACCTCTACAACTTGACGCCTGAACACGCCGCCTTCTGCCGCGACTTATACGAGCGGAACCAGATGAAGCCGGTGGAACTCTACACGGCGTTCCCAATGGATCAGAACGTGTTGATGTTCCCCAGCACGCTCGGCGGCGGTGGTTGGGGCGGTCTTTCTTGGGATCCCTCGCTCGGGCTGCTCTTCACTAACGTCAATAACCTCGGCCAGTGGGGACACATGGAGAAGCGGGCAGAAGGCGAGCCGGGGACGCCCTATTTCCGGACGTCTGAGTACGGGACCTACGCCCGCTTCTGGAACGTCGACACGAAAATCCCCTGCACCAATCCGCCGTTCGGCGAACTCGTCGCGATCGACACGCGCACCGGCGACATCGCTTGGCGCTCAACGCTCGGTACATTGGCCGCGCTCGAAGCTCTTGGCGTGCGTAACACCGGCGCCCTCAGCCTCGGCGGCAGCATCGCCACCGCCGGCGGTTTGGTCTTCATCGCCGCAACCAATGACGCTCGCTTTCACGCTTTCGAATCCAAGACAGGCAAGCTGCTTTGGGAGCAGCCCATCGACGCCAATGGACATACGATTCCGATCACTTATCTCGGCAAAGACGGCAAACAATATGTGGCCCTGATGGCCGGCAACGGCGGCGGCTACTTCGGCGGCGCGCCTAGCGACTCGCTGATCGCTTTCGCGCTGGGCGACAGCGCCGCGCCGCAACCCTCCGTCAGCCAGGCTCCCACAAACGTCGATGCCACGCCCATCGTGCTGCCCGATGGCCCGGCCAAGGCTATACTGACGCGCTCCTGCGGCGGAGCCTGTCACGGATTGCAGAGCGTCACTTCCTCTCGCCGCAACCGTGCCGGCTGGTCGGCCATGATCGACACCATGGTCTCGCGCGGCGCCGTGCTAAGCGCCGCCGACCGCCAGGCGATTCTCGACTACTTAACCGAGCACGCCGGCAACTAGGCCGTCCGGCGCCTGTGCGATCCAGAGCCAGAGGGAGCAGCGAAGACGGTTCGTTCCGCTAGAATATCGGCAACGTTCCAGTTCAACCCGCGCCCGGCGGGGGCAAACATGCCCAACAAAGGTCTGATCGCTGCCGCCCTCTTGGCTTGTCTCGTCGTCCCCGCGGCCGGACAGTTCAACACCGGCGAGATTGCCGGCAGGGTGACGGACGCCAGCGGCGCGGTAATGCCCGGCGTCGCGGTGACGGCCGTTCACACCGCCACCGGATTTCATAGCGAGCGCCAAACCGACAGCAGCGGAGATTTCTTTCTACCGTCGCTGCCGATCGGCGCCTACAACATATCCGCGCAAATTCAGGGCTTTCGGAAGGCGACCGCCGGCGTCACCGTGGCGCTTGGCCAGACGCTCAACGTCACGCTCAAACTCGAAGTCGGCGATGCCGCCGAAACCATCGTCATTACTGAGGCGGCCCCGCTGTTACAAGCCGAAGACGCCGAAATCAGCGATGTCATCGACAATCAAACAGTCCTGCAGATGCCGCTCAACGGCCGCCAATTTCTGCTGCTGGCGCAGTTAACCGACGGCGTAGTCATACCCCCTGGTGGAACGCGAGGCGGGGCACTGCAGCAAGCCGGTCCTCTGCCGAATGTCGGTGGGCAACGAGCGGGCCACAACATTTACCTGCTCGACGGCGTGAAAGTGACCGACGAGTTGTACAACAACTTGGTCATTAACCCCTCGCTTGATTCGATTCAAGAGTTCAAGCTTCAGAAATCGCTCTACGCGGCGGAATTCGGCGGCAAGGCGTCAGCGCTGATCAACGTCGCCACAAAGTCCGGCGGCAACACAGTGCACGGCAGCGCATTCGGTTTTCTACGCGACGACACGTTTGACGCCCGCAACTATTTCGACAACCCGAATCGTCCCTCTCCGCCGCTAAGCCAGAAGCAATTCGGCGCCTCGCTGGGCGGACCGATCGTGTCGAACCGCACGTTCTTCTTTGCCAGCTACGAAGGTCAACGAACGAAGCGGTCTCTTACCAGGACATTCTCCGTCCCGACCCCAGCCATGCGCGTAGGCGATTTCTCCGGCGCGGCGCCGGTCTGCAATCCGTTCGCCGGGGCGCCAGGGGCGTGTACCCCCTTCGCCAACAATCAAGTTCCCGTGGATCCGATCGCGCAACGACTCTTCGAACATCTTCCGGAGCCGAATGGGCCCGGATCCGTGCAGAATCTGACGTCGGTGGAGCGCGAATTGCGCGATCTGGATTCGTTCAGCCTGCGGCTCGATCATCGCTTCAGCGATGCGGATACCTTCTTCGCTCGCTTCAGCACTTTCGACGGCAACGAAACGCAGCCTTTCGGCTCCAGCATTTTGAACGAAGATTTAGTTCCGGGCTTCGGACGCTTCCTTGGGACTAGGAGCCGCAACGTTGCCGTGAGTCACACGCGATCGTTCGGGGCGCGGCTGCTCAACGAATTCCGCTTCGGTTGGCTAAGCGTCTCCGGCGGTCAGACGAGTCAGAACCAGGGCGTCGATTTCGCCTCGGCCGCTGGCCTGTTGGGCGTCACACAGGTTGCTCAGGATATGGGCTACCCGCAGATTTCCACCTCGGGCCAGTTCAGTACGTTCGGCGATCCGACGACCTTCGTCACACGAGACAACGAACACATTGAGTTCTTCGACAACGTGTTGATCGACCGCGGCAATCACCGCATCAAATTTGGCGCTTACTATTTCCGGCTGAAGTTCCGACCCGAGAGTCCCGACGTCGCCCGCGGCTCGTTCGCCTTCACCGGCCAGTGGACCGGCAACCCGCTGGCGGATTTGTTGCTCGGTTATCCGACCTCTGCCCAGGTCGGCTTGGGGCGCGGCGCGCAAGACAGCCGCACCAGTTGGCTGCACAGCTACGTGCAAGACGACTGGCAGGTGACGCCGAATCTCACGATCAACATGGGCTTCCGCTACGAGATCAACCAACACCTGCGCGAGACTCAGAACCGCCTGTCGTCCGTGGACTTGTTCACGGATGGCGGACGCGTTGTGATTGCCAGCGACCACGAAGGCAACATCTCCGGCGAAGCGCAGAGACTGTTGCCGTTGCTGCCCGTGCCTTGGGTCACGTCCGAGTCCGCCGGCTGGGACCGCAGCTTGCTCGACCCGGGCTACAACCGTTATGCGCCGCGCTTCGGGCTGGCCTGGCGGCCCGGCGGGCAAAACCGTACGGTCATTCGGGCCGGGTATGGCATCTTTTTGAACCAGTGGGCCTACAGCGTGCAGACGGCCTTCACCAAGAATTTGCCGTTCTTCTTGTTGAAGCGTATCGATGTGCCATCGGATCAAGCCGTCCCGAGGCTCAACACGGCAACGATCCTGACGTCGGACGCCACCGGAGCGATCGGCGGCTCGATCATGAATTACGACTACCGCACCGAGTACACGCAGACGTGGAGCGCCGGCATTCAACACGAGATCGCCGGCGATACTGTTGTCGAGGCCTACTACATGGGCTCGCGTACGGTCGGGGCCGACAACGCCACGGTCCGCAACGTACCGCTGCCGGGCCCGGGTCCGATCCAAGCGCGGCGTCCGGTAAGCGCGTTGGGCGCGGTGAACGCAATACGCTTCGACGGCAATTCGCTCTATCAGGCGGTGACGGTCAAGGCGCAACGGCGCTTCGCCCGCGGTCTGTCATTCCTGACTACCTATACGCTTTCGCGCTCCGTCGATGACGCTTCCAGTCCGGGCGCCACGGCCTTTGAAGCCAATGTGCCGCAGAACGTCTATGACATTCGCGAAGAATGGGCGTTGTCGAGCTTCAATCACACGCACCTGTTCGCCGGCAGCGCGACATACCGGCCCGACTATCTCGACTTCGCGGGCGGTTGGAAGCAGGCCGTGGCCGGGAACTGGAGCCTGAGCGGCATGGTGCGGGCCGAGGCCGGTGCGCCGTTTACCCCCAACCTGGGGACCGACCGCGCCAACATCGGCTCGGGTCCCGCGCAAAGGCCCAACGTCACCGGCGACCCGAATCTCGATTCGGGCAGGACGCCCCAGCGCTGGTTCAACACCGATGCGTTTACCCTCCCTGCCCAATACACTTTCGGCAACGCGGGCCGTAACAGTGTGACGGCGCCCGGTTCAGCAGTTGTCGACTTCTCGGCCCGCAAGCACTGGCCGATCAAAGAATCCTCCAGCCTCACCTTCAGCTGGGATGTCTTCAATCTGTTCAATCGCGCCAACTTCGACGTGCCCGGCCGCATCGCCTTCACTCCGAGCTTCGGCCGCATCTTCAGCGCGAAGAATGCCCGCGAGATGCAGTTCGGCTTGCGGCTGGAGTTCTAACGCGCAATGGGCAAAGTTCCGCGATTTCTGCCAGTGTAATAAGCACATGGCCGAGCGCAAAAAGCATCTGTCGATGCTGCGGTCTTACACGCCCGCGGACTTCTTCACCTTGGGCAACGCAAGCTGCGGAACGATCGCGGTGTTCCTATGCCTCAACTACATCGCCGAGGGGCGCAACCGCTACTTCTGGATCGCCTTCCTGCTCTTATTCCTCGCGCTCGCCTTCGACGTGATGGACGGCTGGTGGGCGCGGCGCTCGAAGCGTCAATCCGTGCTCGGTGCAGACCTCGACTCGCTCGCCGACATTGTCTCCTTCGGCGTGGCGCCCGCGGCGTTGGGCTTCACGCTCGGCCTGCGCGGCGCCTGGGACATGCTGATCCTCACCTTCTTCGTCGTCTGCGGCATCAGCCGTCTGGCGCGCTTTAACGTGACGGCGCTGCAGCTCTCCGAGGGCGGCAACAAGGTCAAGTACTTCGAGGGCACTCCCATCCCGACGAGCATTGTCATCGTGATGCTGTTAGGCATTGCGTTCTCGCAAGAGGCCATCGGAGAAGCGCTCTGGGGCGGCGTGATTCGCTTGGGGCCGGCGCACCTGCATCCGCTGACGTTGCTCTACGGCTTCAGCGGCGCCGCCATGATCAGCGCCACGTTGCGGATTCCCAAGTGGTGACTAAGGCCACTCGATCTGAGTAACGGGACCTACAGGGCGGAAGCTCCGTGCGATGAACCAGATCGGCTCCGCGTCGGCGATGTTGGTTGTCCACATGTAGAAGTTCGCCGGGCCATTATCGGGAAAGGTTACCGTGTACTGAGTTAGCGTTTGTGAATCGCCGTCCGGACATCCCTGCGCGGTCCAGACTCTGGCGTCGTCGACGATCCTTTCTTCAAACAGGCAATCTTCGGCGGTGGCCCAGAGGCCCGCGTAGCCGCCGATATCGAAGCCCAGCCACCGTTTCCCATCCGGTGCGACGAACGCTCCTGCAAAGGAATCTGCACTGCCTCGTTCCGCATAGGTCCAACCTGGCGGAAGGCGTACTCTGCCGCTGTACCAACTGAACTCTCCCGTCCGAAAATCCCAATGACCTTCGGAGCCCAAGTCCATTGGACTGCAGGACGAAAGAATCGTCAGTAGCAGCAAGTCCAATAGATATCGACGCCTCACGAGAGTTGCTTTCCGTAGGCTCTAGACGCCGACTAGCGACCGAAGGTTCCGATCGTTACCGAGTCGATTCCACCTCACGCAGCCAGTCCGGCGCCTTGAGCACGTCGCGCGGCCTGCTGCCGTCGGGCGGGCCGATGATGCCGTCTTTCTCCATGGCGTCTAGGATGCGTGCGGCGCGGCCGTAGCCGAGGCGCAGGCGTCGTTGCAGCGTCGAGGTCGAAGCCTTGCCCATCTCCAACACACAGCGCACGGCGTCTTCGTACATCGGATCGTCGAGGCCCGGCGCATCTTCCTCGCCCTCTTCCATCTCTTCGATCGGCGGCGCCAGGTACGAATTGTCGTAGCGCGGTTTGCCTTGGTTCTTCCATTCGCGGACGACTTTCTCGATTTCTTCCTCCGTCACGAACGGGCCGTGCAACCGGATCATGCGCGCCGTGCCCGGCGGCAAGAACAGCATGTCGCCGCGCCCCAGTAGAGCTTCCGCGCCGGTCGAGTCGAGGATGGTACGCGAGTCGATGCCCGTCGCCAAACGGAACGACATGCGCGCGGGCACATTCGCTTTGATCAGCCCGGTGATGACGTTGACGCTGGGCCGCTGCGTGGCCAGCACCAAGTGGATGCCCACCGCACGGGCCATCTGCGCTAGGCGCGTGATGGATTCTTCGATGTGGCGGCCTTCAAGAATCATCAAGTCGGCCAACTCGTCGATGATAATCACGATGTAAGGCAGCCTCTTGAGGCTCTTGGCCAGGCCCGGATTCTCGACTTCGAACTTGGCCTTGAGGCGGTCAAGCTTGGTATTGAACTGATCGATGTTCCGGACGCCGTGTTCGGCCAGCAGCTTGAGACGCCGCTCCATCTCGGTCGTCGCGTTCTTCAACGCGTTCGAGGCCTTCTTCATGTCCGTAATAACCGGCGTGAGCAAGTGCGGAATCTCGTGGTACAGCCCCAACTCGACCGTCTTCGGGTCCACCATGATGAAGCGCACCTCATCCGGCGTGGCCCGCAGCAGGATCGACATGACGAAGGCGTTGATCATCACCGATTTACCCGAGCCGGTCGAGCCGGCGACGAGCAAGTGCGGCATGGAAGCGAGGTCGGCGACGTTGAGGCGTCCGTTGATGTCCTTGCCCAACGCGACGGTCAGCGGCGACTCGTACTCGCGAAACTCGCGCGACTCGACCACTTCGCGCAGGGTAATGATCTCGCGCTTACGGTTGGGCACTTCGATGCCCACGGTCGACTTGCCGGGGATGCGCTCGACCAAGATCGACTCGCATTCGAGCGCCAGGCACAAGTCTTCCGACAAGCCCAGGACCTTGGCGTATTTGATGCCCGGATCGGGTTTGAACTCGAACGTTGTGACCACCGGGCCGGGGTTAATCTGCACGACCGAACCGCTAACCTTGAACTCGTCCAACTTGACCTGAATGCGGCGGGCGACTTCGTGCAGCTCTTCGGCGTCATAGGCCGCGCGCGCATGCGGCGGCATGAGCAGCGCCGTGGGAGGGATGCGGTAGCTGACGACTTCCTCGTCGTCTTGGTAGTCGTCCTCCTCATCGTCATCGTCGTCCCAGGGAGCCTCGCCGTTGGCGATTTCTTCGTCGGCGCGGCGGGCGATGGTGGAGGCCTTCGCTTCAAACGCCGGTTGTTCTTCCTCTTCAAAGAGTTCGGTCTGCTGCATGGGCTCTTCGGTATAGGGCACGATCGGCGGCAATTCCACGCGGCTGCCGGCTTCCGCCTCGCGGTCGATCTTCGTACGGCGCGCCGGCAGCTTCACGCTGAGAGTGCGGGCATCCTCTAGTTCTTCTCCCGCGGCCGCCGGCTCCGCGCTAGCGGTTCGGCGGCGACGCTTGGCCCGCCAGGCCAGGAAGCGCTCCGTCAGCGACGGGCCCATGCTGGCCGACTTGCGGTTGCGCCAGTCCGAGAACTTCTCAAGATGGAACGATGTCAGCAGGTACACCGAGGCGACCGCCAGCACCAGCAGCAGCAGAGCGGTTCCGGCGCGGTTTAGGTACCGCAGAGAAACGTCCGCCAGGACCGCGCCTAACACGCCCCCTGCACGGACGACGCCGCTCCAAACAAACCAATCGCCGCCTAGGCTAAGCGCCCAACAGAACGTGACCAGCAGCAGCACGGCGCCGGCGGCTCGCACGCCGGGCCAATGCAACGAGGCCGAACGCATCCATAGCCAACCCAGCGAAATCAGGAAGATCGGCACGAGGAAGGCCCCCAAGCCCAGCGTTTGTAGCGCAATGTCCGCAAACCAAGCGCCCGGCACTCCCACGAGGTTGTGAGCGATCCGTTCATTGCCGGCTACGTTCAGCGAGGGGTCTAAGGGATAGTAAGAAACCAGGCTCAGGATGAGGGCCACGGCGAACGCAAGAACAGCGAAGCCCGCGGGCTCATTGAGCCGGGGGTTAGACGTTGGTCGCAATGTAAAGCCGCTCATACTTCCTCCCGTTATTGCTAGCGAGCGAAGAAGAGCTGCTGGAGCCACTTCTAGTATGCCAGAGAACGGGAATCCTTATCTTCCGAAGTCGGTAAGGAAGGCCAAGGCGAGGACAATTACGCCCAAGATGATCCGGTAGTAGATGAACACCCGCAGCGTCGCCCGCTGCACATACCGCAGCAAGAACGAGATCACTGCGTATCCGAAGACGGCCGAAGCAATGAGTCCCACGGCGAAGGCGCCGTGCATTCCCGGCGGGATGCCCCCCGTGTCCGGGGAGTCGAGAACGGACTTCAAGCCGGCGCCGAGTATGATCGGCGCGGACAGCAAAAAGGAAAACCGCGCAGCCGAGTGCCGGCTGATGCCCAAGAACATCGCGGTCGTAATGGTGATTCCCGAGCGCGAGGTGCCGGGAATCAGCGCCACGGCTTGGGCGCAACCAACGGCCATCGCTTGGCCGATGCTCATCCGGCTAAGGTCGCCGACGAGCCCGCCTCGCCTCTCCACGGCCGCCATCAATAACGCAACGCCGATGAGCATCACGCCGATCACGATCGGGCTACGCAAGTACATCTCGATGAAATCTTTGAGGAACAGGCCGGCCAGGCCAGCCGGGAATGTGGCCGCGATGAGCAGCCAGAGTAGCCGGGGATTGGCGTACAGATCGTGATCGACTTCTCCAGGCATCGGCTTCCAAACCTCGCGGCCGACAGCCAGAAAGGCCAGGCGGACCCAAGTCCTGAAGAAGTAAATCATCACCGCCATCAACGTGCCCAGATGCACGGCGATGTCGAAGGCTAGGCCGTGATCGGGCCATCCCAACAACCAGGGCGTCAGGATCAAATGCGCGGAACTGGAGACCGGCAAGAACTCCGTCAACGCCTGGACCAGCGCCAGGATCAGGGCATGAAGAAGTGGCATGACCGCCGCCTCAGTGGGCGACCGTTTCGAAGACCGGGATCAAATTGCCTGCCGAATCGAAGTCGATTTCCTGGGGGCCGCTGATGATTTCAATTTCCGGGTTCCGCTCGAGCTCAGGCAGCAAATTCTCGCTAACCAAGCACTCGGCAATGTCCATGGTGTTGGGGATCCAGACGATGGTGCAGTCATTGGGGTCCAAACGGCCGCACGTCGGCAGGATCTTCTCAATGCACTCTTGGTCTGTTGCGAAGTGCATCGGGGTCGCGCAGGGCTGCGTCGTGGATGACGTTAACCCGTTCACCCAGGTGGCGTTGTAGTCGATGGCCGACACCAGCCGGTCGGTGACGATGTCCGCGAAGCCCACGCCGATGGCGTTTCCGTAGCTCTTGTCCGAGAGATTACGGGCGAATAAGCGCGTGACGCGCGGCACATCCTTCCAGACGTTCGGACCGTCGACCGAGCGGTTGACGACCTTCGTGTCCATGCCGGCGCCGGAGTAGGTCTTGCCCATCTCGTCGACGATCAGCAAGTCGACTTCCTTGGCTGGGATGTTGGCCTTCCACGACTTGGTCAGGGCCAGCAGCTTTTCCTCTTCGGCGACCATATTGGCCGCGCCGATCGCATGAACTTCGGCGGTGTTATGCCAGGCGTCTTCGAGAATGGCCAGCCCGCCGAGCATCTTGCCGGAACTGAGTACAACTTGGCCGACGGAGCGGATCACCTTTTCCATGCCCAGGCGCAGCGCCCAAGTGTGGTACCGTTTGGCCCCGGCCCACTTGCCCAAGCCAATGGCCATCATCTTGTGGACTCCGGACTCGAGCGTCCCTTCGAAGTCGGTGTGCCACTTCACGCGGCTGCAGAGCATCACGCCGTCAGCCTCGAAGGCTTGCTTGTCCATCGAGACCTCGATGCCTTCGGGGGTTGTGCCGATGGCGACAACGTCGAGCGAACTGACGATAGGCGCGCCCATGCGCTGTTCCGTGATGCCGTAGTGGTGCAGCACGTCCGCCTGGCCTTCGGCCGTGGCGGCGCCATGGCTGCCCATGACCGGGATAATAAACGGCTTGCAATCGCGCGACTTCCAGAAGTCTACGGCGGCCTTGACGATGACGTCGATGTTTTGGATGCCACGGCTGCCGGCGCCAATAGCGATGCGGCTGCCGGATTTCACCTGCCCGGTCCACTCAGCGGCCTCGAGCGTGGCGCGCACAGCGCCGGCTACATCGGCGAGGGCTCTTTTGGGAAAGTTCTGGCGGATGCGGACGAGGCGTTGTGTCGGCATAGAAACCTTGATTATAGGGGGTTGGCGGTCGCCGCATAGGCCTCAGCCCCTTATCAACTCCCCATCAGGTAACGGACGACGGCAACCAGCACGGTCATTACCAGCGCGACGATCAGCACCAGGGCAAAGTTCCCGGTCCTCTGTCTGTCTCGAGCCTCAGCCAGCTGCTTTTCCAACTCACGCTTCTTCTTCGGGTCGTCGGTCGCCTGCGGGCGGAGGATGGAGCGGATACGGGCTT
>CAZYOX010000104.1:0-2235 GCA_964649285.1 uncultured Bryobacterales bacterium
TCTAGCCGGTCTTTAGCGAAATACCGAAGCAGCAGGCAATCGTTCGACAGTACGGCCCCATCCACGCCTTCGCGCGCCTTGCCGTTCAAGACCGGATCACGGCGCCGCAGCGCGATCAAGTCTTTGTGCAGAGCATATGCTGACGGATGACTCTCCTTTTCGGTCCAGTCGAGTTTGCAGCGTACAAATGTATCCAAAGCACCGGGATCCGCAAGTTGGTTGTGGAGCTTTGATTCTTTAATGCGCGGGAACTGCGCTAGAAAGTTTTTTCTGCCGCTCCTCACCAGCTTCGCAAGTTCGGCCTGCTGGTCCGCGAAAAACAGAAACGGCTTTGAGGAACTGTACTCCTGCCCCTGAAAAAGCATCGGCTGCTGCGGCGCCAAGAGTAAGTAGGCGGTTACGGCCCGATGCAGACCTGGACTCGTCATGTGGTGTATGCGCAGCCCTTTGGCGGAATTTGCCGTCTGGTCGTGATTCTCTAGATAGTTGACGAACGAGCCATGCGGCAAGCCGAAGCTTGGCTTGCCGCGTCTCTGCTTCTGCCAGTCATATCGCTGCCCTTGATACAAATAGCCGTATTTGGCCGCAGAGATGAACTCCTGCGGCGATCCCTTGTAGTCGGTGTAGTAGGCTTCCGATCTCCCCGTCAGAGCGACTACTGCCGTGTGGTGGAAATCATCGTTCCATAACGCGTCCAACCCATTCCCGCCTTCGTTGAGCGGGCGCGCGATCTTTGTCTCTTGCGGCTCATTCTCCGCAACCAGGTATATGCTTCGCGAGCCGCCGGCTTGCCGTGCCGCACGCCCTAATGCGGTGAGAATATGCTCGTCCGATTCGTCACAGATCGACTGCGTCGCATCAAATCGGAATCCATCCAGATGAAATTCCGTGATCCAGTAACTCGCGTTGGCCAGATAAAATTCGCGCACCGGACCGCTCGATTTACCGTCAAAATTGATCCCTCGCCCCCAGTCAGTATCGTGACGTTCGCTGAAATACCTCTCGGAAAACTCTTGGATGTGACAGCCGTCGGGACCGAAATGGTTATATACGACGTCCAAAATCACCGCCAGTTCTAACTCGTGAGCGGAGTCCACAAACCTACGCATCGCGTCCGGCCGGCCATAAAGATGTGTAGGCGCGAAAAGATCGACGCCGTCGTACCCCCATCCGAACCGCCCGGGGAATTCCGCCACCGGCATCACTTCGACGACCGTGACTCCTAGGTCCGCCAGATGCGGCAACCGCTCGCTCGCTGCTTCCCAGTCGCCCTTCGCCGTGAGTGTGCCGACGTGTGCCTCGTAGACAATGGCTTCACTCGCACCGATGCCCTTCCACTTCGAGTCGCTCCATTCGAACCCATCTGGGTCGACGATCTCGGATAGTCCGTGCGGCCCGTCGGGTTGGAAGCGCGACGCCGGATCAGGAAGCGGCGGCCCGCCGTCGAGGCTGAACCCGTACTGGTCTCCCGCTTTGGCCTCTGGCGCGCTTCCAGCGAAGTATCCGCCCGCCTCCGGCTGGAGCTCGATCCGGGGTCCGTCCTTAATGATGACCGTTACCCGCCGGCGGTCCGGAGCCCATACCCGGAAATGGGTTCCCCCAGGCGAGCACTCCGCGCCGATCGGCAGCCGCCGTACCCAAGCTTCTTGCGTCACGCCGCTGCCTCCAGCACATACAGGCCGACGGGGAACGCCCGCAACAGCGGCTCAACCGGTTGCCTCCCACCCCCCGTCTCATGGCCGCCGAACCGGCAACGCCACTGTCCCTCCGGCAGGTCAACCGTGGTATCCCCCCAACCGGTCGCGATTCGTCGCGGTAATCGCGGGGCCAGCACCACGACACGGCCGCCACGCTCGTAAGCCGCCAAGCAATCCGCTCTCTCCCCTTCGGCGGCCAACGGCCGATAGGTTCCGTCGGGGCCAAAACAGCTGAGCAGCTCCCGACGAACGGCCAAAGACTCCCGAATCAGCCACAGCTTCGGCAATCCTTCGTCGGCCCGCTCAAGAATCTGCCCGCTGGAAAGCCCGTCCAACTCGTGCAGCAGTTGATAGCGGAGCTGGAAGTCAACAGGGCGGCGGTTGTCTGGATCGACCAAATGGAGATGCCAGAGTTCCGTTCCTTGATACAGGTCCGGAACGCCAGGGGCCGTCAGCTTGATCAGCGTCTGCGCCAACGAGCCCACACGAGCAGTCTCTTGCAGTTCCCGAACGAAGTTGTCCGCCTCGCCCTGGAATC
>CAZYOX010000104.1:2245-8470 GCA_964649285.1 uncultured Bryobacterales bacterium
TCGCCGAGCGTCCCCTCGACAAAGGAACGTAGCGCCTTCTCGTAGCCTTCGACCGGCCGCGTCCAACTCGTGTACTCCTTCCCCTCCCGAACCGCTTTAAGCATGTACGCGGATCCTCGTTCAGGATCGAGCGGCCACGCTCCAACCACCGTCTGGTAGAACAGATACTCCGTTTTCGGATCCGGATATCCGTTCGAACGGAAGCGCTCGTTCTCTTCGAACCACTTCTTCACCGTTTTCGACCATCGCTCCGGCATCTCCGTCAACCCGCAGATCCGCACGCGAACATCTTCGCTTCGCTTTGAGTCGTGCGTGGACGTCGCTAACAAAGTAAGTGGCAGGCTCACCTGCCGTTGTTGCGCACGAGCATGAAAGTCCTCAATCTCGATCCCGAAGCGTCCTGGATCGCTGCCGACTTCGTTCAGCGCAACCAGCCTCTGGTAGCGATAGAGTGCCGTGTCTTCGATTCCTTTTGCCGTCGCGGGCGACATCAGCTGCTGCGCTCGCATTACAAGGTCGACCTCGGTGTCGTCCTCGGCGCCCAAGAGAACCAGATCACGTAAGAAGTGGAATAGTTCGGGATCCAGATTCGCCGCCCATTCCTTTGCACTCTCAATGGCCTCCTCCACGTAGCGCCTGTCTGCATCGGAACAAGTCTTGTTTACCGCATCGATGTAGGTGCGATAGACCGGAAAGGCGGCAATAAACAGCTCTAGCGCCTCTTCTAACTCGGATCTCAAGTAATCGCGATGACGCGGGTGTTTGTCACAGACCTTCTGGAACAGTGTCAACAACCGCCGTACGTCGCTCCCGAATAGCTCCCGCAGCACGTACCGCTTCGACGCCCTTGCCGTTAGATGAAACGGCCGGCGATCGCCGGTCACCTCCCAGTACAACTGCGTGAAGTGCTTTTCTGCTGATTGATCGATAAACAAATTTCCCGCTTCACGGAGGAAGTCGTATCCCGTCGTCCCGTCGACCGGCCAATCGGAAGGCACTCTCTCGTCATCCGCAAGGATCTTCTCCACGACAATGTGCGCTTCGGGTGCGATCGCTCGAAGTTGCTCTAAATAATCCACTGGGTTTCTTATGCCGTCGACGTGGTCGACCCTCAGACTGTCGAAACAAGCTGCACCGTAAAGGCGCCGAATTGTTTCGTGGGTCGCGGCAAAGACATCCGGCGCCTCGGCGCGTAGCGCCAGCAAGGTGTTGACGTCAAAGAACCGCCGATAGCCCAACTGCTGTGCAGCCACGCGCCAAAAGGCGAGCCGATAGTGTTGTGCGCGCAGCAGCTCATCGAGCCGTTCTCGATCTGCGTTGATCGCCGCTACAACGTCATCAACGGCGGCTTCCACTCCTGGATCGGCTAAGAGCCTTGTAACCACGCGATAGAGCAGGCGCTTGTCCCGATCGCGCCGCTCCATCTGCCCGCGCTCGTCTCCTTTGGGAGCCGGCAAACCCTGCAGCGAGCGGCCCGCGAAGTCGAGTTCATCGGACCACTGTCGTCCGCAGGCCTCCCTAAGCAATCCTCCTATTGCCTCTGGCGCCACCGGCATCCACCGCTCCGAGCAACGAAAAGAAAACTTCCCGGCATCGTGTTCGAGACGGATCCCTCCCTTCTCTATGACCCGTCCGTAATGATCTGAAAGTATCGGAGCGAGCACCTTTCCTTCTCCCGCGCCGCCCAAGTGCCACTCGATGTCAAAGAACCGTGCGTACAGACTCGAAGGGCCGTTCTCCAGCACGTCCTGCCACCACAGATTGTCCGCGCTATCGATCGACATGTGATTGGGAACGATGTCGAGCATCATCCCCATGCCGCGCGCATCCAGCTCCCTGCTCAGCGTCCGAAACCCTTCCTCACCCCCTAGCTCCTCATTGACGCGCGTGCAGTCGACTACGTCGTAACCGTGCTCTGAGTCCGGAGCCGCTTGAAAAATGGGCGAGACATAGACGTGCGAAACGCCAAGCTCATGCAGATAATCCAACTGCCTGACGAGGTCGGAGAAGCCGAATCGCTTCGTAAGTTGCACCCGATAGGTAGCGATCAGCGACCTCTTTTGCATTAGCCGATCCTCTGTAGGACCCGCACCGACCGCGCCTCGAGCGACGTCTCCTCCCCCGGCCGGCTAATTTTCCTCCGGCCTTCGAATTTTCCTGAGGCTGTATCGAACACCTGCCGCCAACGCTTCCCGTATTGCGCCGAGGGCAAGGTAAAGGCGAGCGCCTCGTAATGACCGTTAAACATCAGGTAGTAGGTGGAATCCCGAACCCGCGCTCCTCGGCGATCCTTGCTGGCAATGGCGTCGCCGTTCAACAAGATGGCCACGGATCTGGCGAAGCTGACATCCCAATCCTCGTCCGACATAAGATTCGCATCCGCCCGAAGCCATACAATGTCGTCGACGCCGCGTCCACGCACCGATCGCCCCTGGAACCAGCGGCGGCGCTGAAAGATCTGATGTTCCTTGCGAAAGCGTATGAGGCGTGAGGTGAAGCGGAATAGATCATCGTCCTTGTTGTTCCAATCGAGCCAGGTGAGCTCGTTATCTTGGCAGTAGGCATTGTTATTCCCTTGTTGCGTATGGCCGAACTCATCGCCGGCCAGCAGCATCGGAATACCTTGCGACAAGAAAAGCGTCGTCAAAAAGTTTCTCTTCTGCCGAAGTCTGAGACCGTTGATTTCCTTGTCGCCGGTTGGACCTTCCGCTCCGCAGTTCCACGAGCGGTTGTGATCCTCGCCGCCTTCATGGCCGGACGGGTTCTTATCGTTGTGTTTCTCGTTGTACGAAACCAGATCGTTTAGGGTGAAGCCGTCGTGAGCGGTAATGAAATTCACGCTGGCGTGCGGTAGCCTGCCGCTTGAGCTATAGAGGTCTGGACTGCCCGTCAACCGCAAGCCAAGCTCGCCGAGCACGCGGTCTCCGCCTCGCCAGTAGTCGCGTATCGCATCCCGGTAGCGGCCATTCCACTCAGCCCAGCCCGATGGGAAATTGCCCACTTGGTAGCCGCCTTCACCCAGATCCCATGGCTCGGCTATGAGCTTCACCTGCGAAATCAACGGGTCCTGCCGGACAATATCGAAGAACGCCCCGAGTCGATCGACTTCATGCAGCTCGCGGGCCAGCGTTGACGCCAGGTCAAATCGAAATCCATCGACATGCATGTCCCGAATCCAATAACGAAGACTATCCATGATCAGCTGTAAAACGCGCGGGTGCGTCATATTCAAGGAGTTGCCGCACCCGGTGAAGTCGTAGTAGTGCCGCGGACTGTCCGGCGACAGGCGGTAGTACGAAGCGTTGTCGATGCCTCGAAAACTTAGGGTCGGCCCCAGATGATTTCCCTCCGCCGTATGGTTGTAGACGACGTCCAGGATCACCTCCAGCCCAGCGTCATGAAAAGCCTTGACCATGGACTTGAATTCATGGACCTGCGAGCCGGCAATCTCCTGCCCTCGAACGCTCGCGTAACGACTGTCGGGAGCAAAGAATCCGATCGAGTTGTAACCCCAATAGTTGCTGAGACCCGCTTCTTGTAAGTGGCGGTCGGATATCGAATGATGCACCGGCATGAGCTCGACCGACGTAACCCCGAGCTTCAGCAGATGATCGATGACCGCCGGCGTTGCAAGTCCCTCATACGTCCCGCGCAGTTTTTCCTCGACGGCCGGGTGTCTCATGGTCATGCCGCGGACATGCGCTTCGTAGATGATCGTTTCGTGCCAGGGAATGTCCGGAGACTGATCGGAACCCCAAGTAAAGGCGGGATCGACGATGATCCCTTTCAGCGTGTCGGCGGCGCTGTCTCGCGAATCGAAGCTCAGATCCGCATCACTATGGCCTATCTCGTAACCGAACAACTCATCCGACCATTGCAGCGTGCCGCTTAAGGCCCGTGCATAGGGATCGAGGAGCAACTTGTTCGCATTGAACCGAAGACCCTTCTTAGGCTCGTACGGCCCATGAACGCGATAGCCGTAGCCCTGCCCCGGTCGCGCTTCCGGCAAGTAACAGTGCCACACCCCGTCCGTCTGCTCCGTGACGGCGATACGCACCCGCTCCTCAATGGCGTCGACGTCATATAAGACGAGTTCGACGCCCTCGGCGGACTCGGAGAAAAGTGCAAAATTAACGCCTGACCCGTTCCATGTTGCTCCCAAGGGATGGTTGGTACCCGGCCATACTTCCACTGGCTGCATAGATCCGCAAGCCGCCCCGAGCGTTGCATTGCGCCCAGACCGTCGCCGGCAGATCGCCGTGCGGGTTTCCTGAAATTCACCCTGGCTCCGAGACACGGAAGCGCCGAGGCGTGTGAGAAGAGGTATATTTCTCCAGTTGCTCGGCTTCACCAAGCCAAGCGGCAAATAGTCCCAGACCGAGAACGAGGAGCAGCACGCCCGCCGGGACCCACATCAGCAAGCCCTCCAGTTGCTGGTCTTCAAGCGGGCTCAACGACCATTGGGCCGCTTGAACGGCGTAAGACCGATACCACACGGTCGGGGCGAACGTCATGAGCGCGCCAAGGATGCTGCTGTGAACAGAAGTTGTGAAGACGAAGAGGCGGCTCCGTATCCCAGGCGGCCGTGGCGTCCATACGCAAGCGACCCCAGAAAAGGACTGCGCTTCCGAAGAAGCAGAAGTGTCGAAAACCATGCAGCCACTCGCTGCGCAGACTGGCCTCGTACAGCGCCGCTTCTCGCTTAGGTCATTCGGCTGCATCTGGCTGCCGGGTTTGATGCTCCGCGGGTAGGCTATCCACCGAGCCAAATGCTCCCGCGTATTGGCCAGCGTGCCGGCGGCAACCATGCCCCACGATGATGCGGTTGTGAGAATTCAGCCTCGACGCTTCTTCCGGCGTCATCTGATAGGGCAAACAGGGCGCTGGGCATGCGAGCGCCGGGGCCGAAGTATGTGCCCTAGGACGACCAGACGAATGTAGTTCAAGTGAGCTATTGCTCGCTAGAACGGGACTCACCAACGACGCTAGGTCAAGATATCCTTGACGACCGTGCCGAACACGTCCGTCAAGCGGAAGTCCCTGCCCGCATAGCGGTAGGTCAACCGTGTGTGATCAATCCCGAGCTGATACAGCATCGTTGCGTGCAAATCGTGGATCGATACGCGATTCTCGACTGCCTTGAATCCGAACTCATCCGTAGAGCCGTACGCTAGGCCGCCACGAACGCCCCCGCCTGCCGCCCACATGGTGAAGCCATATGGGTTGTGATCTCGGCCCGTACCGCTTTCTGATACCGGCGTCCGCCCAAATTCGCCTCCCCAGACGACCAGGGTCTCGTCCAACAGCCCGCGCCGCTTGAGGTCACGCACCAGGGCGCCGGACGCGCGGTCCATGTCGGGGCACCGCTCCCTCAGATTCTTCTCGATGTCCTTATGATCGTCCCAGACCTGGCCCGCTCCCAGGTTCACGTGAATGTACCGGACGCCCGCCTCAACGAGACGCCGCGCCAGCAAGCAGCCGTTGCCCATCGGGTTGTCGCCGTACTCGGCTCGAATCGCCTCGGGCTCTTTGCGAGCATCGAAGACATCCATGGCCTCGAACTGCATCCGATAGGCAGCTTCCATCGACTTGATGCGCCCTTCCAGGTATTCATCAGCGCCAAACTGCTCGCTGTAGCGGCGATTGAGATCCTGGATCGCGTCCAATTGCGTACGCTGCTGCTCTGAAGTCAACCACTCATTGCGGAGGTCGGGGATCATCTTCTCCGGCTCCGGCTCCGAGACGTCGAAGGAGATCCCCTGATATTCGGCTGGCAGAAAACCGGATCTCGACAGAGAGCCGCCCCGACCGCCGCCTTGGCCCAAGACGACGAATGCCGGCAGATTGTCGTTTTCCGTTCCGAGACCGTAAGACACCCAGGCGCCCGTCGAAGGCCGCGTGGCCAAGATGGAACCTGTGTGGAACAGGCTTCGGGCTGGAGTATGGGTCGGGTTGAACGTGTACATCGACCGCAGCAGACAGATGTCGTCAACGACGGATGCCGTTTCAGGCATCAACTCGCTGATCTCAATCCCGCTCTGGCCGTACTTCTGGTAAGCGAACGGCGAGGGCAACAGTCCCCCGGTTTGGCGCTCCGTTCTCAAGTCAACCTCATTCGGACGCTGGCCCTGGAACTTCAGCAGCGCCGGCTTCGGATCGAACATGTCCACGTGAGACGGTCCGCCGGCAAGGAACAGCACGATAACGTGCTTTGCTTTGGCCGGT
>CAZYOX010000104.1:8480-12028 GCA_964649285.1 uncultured Bryobacterales bacterium
AGCGCTGGTCCGGTATAGCGCCCTAGAGTCGCTGCCGCCGCATCCTCCTGGGCGAAGAGCCCCGCCAAGCCGACCGCACCGAGCCCTCCGCACAGGGATTGAATCATTTCACGTCTGGATGCGCGTCGAATCATGGCCAGAAAATCTCCTCGTTGGTCGACAACAAAACTTGAGCGTACTGTGCAACCGTCCCCTTCGATAGATAGGTTAACGCCGCATCCAATTCCTCGGGAGTGGGATCGCGAGAGAGAATCTTGCGGAAAAGCGCTCGAATTCTCGCGGGATTGTCGGATTCTTCGGCCACCTGGCCGGCTAGCGCCTCGGCCTGTTGATGCAAGAAGGGGCTGTTCAGCACGAACAGCTGCTGCAGCGAAGTGGTCGTCAGATCTCTGCCTGGGCTTGTCTGAGTCGGATCCGGAAAATCGTAAAGACCCAGCACGTTACTTAACCGCCCGCGCGCGACCCGGCCGTAGACGGTGCGGCGATTGTACGCAGCATCGTCAACATCACCCGAAGGGCCGTACATCGTCTCGTCCAAATTGCCCGAGGCGCGAAGAATAGAATCACGATACACCTCAACGTCCACGCGGCGAGGGTTCATTCGCCACAGCAGAGCGTTGACCTGATCTTCGGCCGCGGCATCAGCTCGATGTTGACTGGATTGCTGGTAGGCCGACGAGAGCATAATTTCACGGTGAAGCCATTTCAGCGACCAGCCGTTCTCGATGAACCGAGCGGCCAAGTCATCCAGCAATTCGGGGTGAGTGGGCTTCTCGCCTTGAACGCCGAAATCGCTCGTCGTCGCCGCCAAGGGGTTGCCGAAGTGCCAGCCCCAAACGCGGTTGACGATGACTCGCGCGCTCAGAGCAGCGGCGTCGTCAAAGATGCTCTCCGCCAAGTCCAAGCGGCCGGATCCCCCAGTCAAACGGTTATCGCCGTCGGCCAGCACCGAGAGAAAGTGACGCGGCGTGATCTCGCCCGGATTGGACACGCTGCCGGCTCTCAATACCGGAAGGTCTCGCGCTTCCGATGGTTTGTAGATCACAAAAGTGTAGTTCGGGTCGCTCCCGTCCACATATTGGGCGGCGTCGTAGACCGCGTTCGCAAAGGGTTCGGTTGAAGTCAGCGCCCGGCGGCGGCGGCTCTGGGCGGCCTCTCGTTGAGCCTGCTGCCGTGCAGCAGCGGCCTCGGGAGTTTCATCGGCGGGAGGAGGTGCAGGTGGGGTGCGCGGTTCGGGATCGGAGAAATACTTCTCCAAACTGCTCAGCAATTTCGGATACTTCTTGCCCATCTCTTGGGCTTCGGTCTGGAGTTCTGCGATCTCCGCTTTCCATTTGGCTACACGGTCGGCTGCTCCCTCGACCGTGGACGCCTCGTTGGTCAGAAGGTTGGCCGAGTAGCGCAAGTCAAACAAGCGGTTCTGCATGTACAGGTAACGCTGCTCGACTTCAGGCTCCACATCAAACAGCGGCCGCTCGGCCCGCATTGTCGATGCGAAAACTCCGGCCAGACCGTAGTAATCCTTCGTGGGGATGGGATCGAACTTGTGATCATGGCACCGCGCGCAGGCCACGGTCATTCCCAGCAGGCCGCGCGAGACGGCATCGACGCGTTCATCCCAGTCGTCCGTCAAGAACGTCAGAATGACGTCGCGCGAAAGGCGCTGATCCTTGTGATACACAGGCGCGGCGCCCAAGTAACCCAGGGCCCTCAGGTCCTCCCGGGAGGCCCCTGGTAACGAGTCCGCCGCCAACTGGAGTTTGACGAAACGGTCGTACGGCACGTCCGCGTTCATCGCTTCGATAATCCAATCGCGATATCTCCAAGCAAACGGATATGGAGGATTGGTCGCCTCGGAAGTCGGATTGTCTTCCGCATAGCGGGCGACGTCCATCCAATGACGGCCCCAGCGCTCGCCATAATGCGGAGACTTGAGCAGTTCGTCGACCAAGTCAGCGAAGGCAGTCGGCGAGTCGTTGTTCACGAACGCCTCGATTTCTTCATACGTCGGCTTCAGGCCAATCAAGTCGATATAGGCGCGTTGCACCAACGTTCGCCTGTCAGCGCGCGGAGACGGAGTCAGACCCTTCTCTTCGAGCTTGCTGAGGACGAATGCATCCACCTTCTTGGAGACCCACGCCTTGTCGCTGACTGGGGGAGCGGGCAGCTCCTTGACGGGTTGAAACGCCCACCACTGCTTGCCGTCCTCCAGGGACATGCCTTTCAGCGGCGCAGGATCCTGTGCCGCCGTCGACGACGCTTCGCGCGGGTCCGGCGCTCACGAAGCGATCCATCGTTCGAAATCGCCAATAATCGCGTCCGCCAACTTGCCGGACGGAGGCATCTGGATCTCGTGATTGGTGTATCGGAGGGCCTCCAACAGCAGGCTGTTCTCGGGCTCGCCCGGTACAACCGCATGCCCACGAATGCCGCCCGCCAGCATGCCCGCCTTGGTGTCGAGCCGCAGGCCGCCCATCGGCGCCGCCATCGTCGACGAGTGGCAGCCGTAGCACTTGTTCGCCAGTACCGGCCGAATGTTCGATTCGAAAAACGTGAAGTCCTGCGCGCTTGCCGATACGGTGGCCGCCGCTGCTAGTACCCAAAAGAACCGTAAGTTTGCCATAGGTGCCTACAACACATCCTAAACGCTCAGGACCTGCCGCATCGCGGGTGGAGTTTACTCGGATATTTCTGAGGCTAGTATCCGAACCGCGCATCGTCAACGGTCTAGGTGAACTGCCAGGATCTATTGAAGTCGGCTCGAACCGGCTAAAATCCCCGATGGGCCTCAGGACGGCCGTCGTTTTGAGGCCCAGTATTCGTTCGGATAGTGGCTCCTGTTGAGTTGCATTTATTGCTCGCGGCAATCTCTTGGTCTAGATGCGGCCCCGCACGCCTCCTCCAAAACGCACTAGCCGTGATCGCTCAATCAGCGGAAGGAATGCTTTGGAATGCGGGCGCATCGGCTGCGAAACAACTTGGTTGGCGAGCCTACGAAATAGAATCATGTCGCCGGCCAGAGCCCGCGCGTCCACGATGCTTTATTCCGAATGGGAAGGAAGCGATTACCAAGCACTGCAACTCGTGGCGAAAGGCGGGACCAACAAGAGATTGGTCGCGTCTCCGGAATCAGTGACAACACGGCGGTTCGCTGACTAGACTCGCATCACCGCAGCGTAAGAGTGGTTTGGTGGAGGCGGCGGGAATCGAACCCGCGTCCGAGAAAGGCCTTCGCAAAGAGACTACATGCTTAGTTCGCTTGAAAATCTCAACCGTCTCCCCTCAAACGAACAAATGAGAAACGGTCCAGTCCGATTAATCTCGACCGCAAGCTACGAACAGAAGCCTACGACCTATCCCGCTGAAATGCCGCCCTTTAGCCCGTTACGGGATCCAGACCAAGGACGCGCAGACTAATTAAGCTGCGTAAGCGAACTGCTGATTGTTATTGGCAGTTATAGTGATCCGATCGTTTTACGGGAGCTCGGAACCCGACATGCCTCTCAACGTAGACTACTAACCCGTCGAAGCCAGTACGCCCCCTCCTT
>CAZYOX010000105.1:0-11999 GCA_964649285.1 uncultured Bryobacterales bacterium
TGGGTTCAGGCCATTGCCGTCCGCGATCGTGGCGATTTGCGGACCCGCCATCAGTACACGGAAGGGATTGGCGACGAAGGCCACAATACCGAGGAAGAAACCGACAACGGTCATTGTGATCGCCACCACGTAGCTGATCATGTCCGCGTGGCGCCTGCGCCCGGTATAAACCGCCACGAAAGCGTAGGTCGAGGCAATCCAGGTCCAGAAGAGCAGGGAACCTTCCTGCCCGCCCCACCAGGCCGTGAGCTTAAAAACCAGCGGTTGCGCGATGCTGGAGTAGTTGGCGACGTAGTTGAGGCGGAAATCGTTGGTCAGCAGCGCGGCCAATAGCAAGCCGGCGGCGATCGTCGTCAGCGCCCAAACCGTCATCACGCCGCGCTGGGCGCTTACTTCAAGAAAGGAGTTGTTTCTTAGGCGTCCGACGACGCCTGCGAGGATCGAGTAGACGGCTACGCAAAAGCCGAGGACGAGCGCAAGGTAACCAATATTTTCCATTCGACTCTCTGGTCGGCTGGCCTAAGACGCTGGTTCGGCCGAAGCAGTGTCATAGACCGGCTGCATCCCTCCACCTGGAGCGGACTCATATTTGGACGCGCACTTAGCCTGAATCTTGCGAGCCTCGAATACGCCGTCGGCGCGAAGCTTTCCGTCGCACAGAGCCTGTGCATTATCGCGGAAGGTATCCGGCAAGGGATCAGTTCCGGTGTAAACCACGTCTAGTCTGCGAACTTCATCCGATCCTTCTTCCGCTTGGAGGATCGTGAACTCAACCTGATTCGCCCGGCGGACGATGGAACTTGGCTCCACGTCGCCGCCAACGCGGATGGGTTTGCTGACGGCGTCTTCGAGGTTGGCCAATTCTTCGAGCGTGACGTAGTAAGTCATGCTTTCCGAGATGCCGTCCATTGCCAGCCAGGCCAAAGAGCCGATGACGATCACGGTGATCGCCCCAAACTTCAACATGGAATTCATAGTTCCCTCGCACGCCTCAGGGGCGGTCTCAGTATAGCGGCTTGCCCGGCCTAAGGCCAAACTAGCAGCGCCCTTACCGTGAGACGATTTTTAACCCGAAGTGGTGACAGGTAATGTCCATTCTCTTCTGTAGATAGAAGCGGTGCGCGCCGAAGCGGTGCACGCCCGAGTCGAGGTGTAACTCCGCCACCCCATTGTCGCGGCAGTAGCCGACGAGCCAGTCGAGCAGCTGGCCCCCGTATCCCCTGGAACGATAGGCCTCATCCGTCACTAAGTCATCCACGTAGACGAACCGGCCCCAGGCAAGATTCTCCATGACTCGAAAGCCGGCCAGCGCCGCCGGTCGGCCTTCGACCAGCGCGGCCAGCAACTGGTACCCCTGCCGTCTTTGCGTCGCGACCCGCTCCGCGAAGTCCGCCTCGCTGAGGTGCGGTCTCAACTGACGCATCACAGCGAAACATGCGGCAGTGCGCTCTCCGTCTGGAATCAGTTCTACAGCCGCTTCAGACACCCCATTCCTCCTCGCGCACCGCGCGCGAGCCTAAGGATAGCGCCTCGCGGATTCTTCTTGATAACGATTCGCACGGGTGCTAATGTCAGGCCAGAAAGCGCACTCATGTCTACAGCTCATTCGTAACGGCCGGGCCGTGATCAGCTCGGCATCACATCAACCTGCAACCCCTGGAGGTGCGAGATGTTCGACGCGGTAGAAGAGAGAAAGGGCGGAATCCCCTGGGTCCTGGTAGGCGGCGTGGCGGCCTTCGGCGCATTACTTGCCGCAGGCTACTTCATGATCACCTAGCCGCTCGGCGTCTTATAGCCCGAACGCGTGGCAATACAACAACGTCGCGATCGTCTTCGCGTCGCGGATGTCTCCCTGGCGGACTGCGTTCAGCGCGTCGTCCCACACGAGCCAGTGTTTTTCAATGATCTCGTAGGGTTCGGGCGAGGCGGTCCCCGAAGTCAAGTCTTCCGCGAGAAAGGCATGCATGCGCTCTGTCGAGAATCCTGGCGCAGAGTAGAAATCCGTCAACGGCGTCCAAGTTGCGGCGCGATACCCCGTTTCCTCAGCTAATTCGCGCTGGGCGGTCTGCAACGGCGTCTCGCCCTCATCGCAGCGTCCCGCTGGCAGTTCTAACAGTTCTTGACGGGCCGGTAGCCGATACTGCCGAACCAACAACACTCTGCGTTCCGCGTCTCGCGCCAGCATCACGGCGGCTGGCCGGTTGTGGACGATCTCCCTGTCTAGCACGGCGCCATTGGCGTGCTCGGCGAGGTCATGGGTCACCCGGAAGATCTTCGCCTCCATCACCAGCACGGACGTCTTCAATTCGTATCCCGGCATGGCAATCCTCCCCCGCAAAACAGACAAGGGCGCTGGATCAGCGCCCTTGCTTCATTCCATGAACCAGGGACGGGGTTAGAGCGTCTTCAGGTAGGCTACCAGCGCAGTCTTCTCTTCCGCGGTCAAGATGCTTTCGTAAGCCGGCATGCCGTTGCCGCCTTGATTGATAACCGCCAAGATGTTCTCGTCAGTGGCTTCCTTGCCGCTGGGTAACTTGCCGTTCTTGATGCCGGCCAGCCCCGGACCGATCTTGCGCTCGGCGCTGTCGGCGTTGTGGCAGACGGCGCACTTCGACCCGAACGCGGTTGCCCCATCGGAAACGGCGTCGGCGTAAGCCGCGAAAGGTGATGCCAGCGTAAGCGCTGCTGCGGCGATGAAGAGGGTTGCAGAATGCTTCAAATCGTGATCCTCCACTAAACGGTAAGCCAGTTACCCTATATTACTCAATCCTGGGCGCTTCACGCCGGATGGCCGGCACCATAGAGACGAAGGCGAAATCGATTGAGTTTCAACGAACCCGAAGAGCGGTTTACGCTAGCAGACTGTCGCCGCTCCGGAATAGTTCTCGAAAGATTTGTTGTCCAGCGCGGACAAGAATTCGTTACCCTGTGTGCGATTCGTACCTGAGTTCGCGCTCGAGCGGGCAGTCTGGGCCCGCGGTAAGGGGGGAAATGGCGAAAAAAGCGGCAAGCTCCAAGGCCGGCGCCTTGCATAAGACCTCGAAAACCTCCGCAAACAAGGGTGCGGCGAGACCTGCTCGGAGCGTTTCCCAGCCAAGGAAAAAGACTGCCGTGAGCAAGTCCGCTCCCCCAAAGGCCGCTCCAAAGAACGGGGCCGCGGGTAAACCGGCCGCCGCCAAGGCGGGTAAGGCGGCCACTCTCGCGGCGAAACCGGTTGTCCGAAAACGTACGGCCCCTGCCGCGCGACCGCTCGATGGTTTGATCGTCGTGGAAGTCGGCGGCGGTATAGAAGCCGCCGCGGCTGGCTCCATCTTGGCCGTATTTGGCGCTCAAGTGATTAAGATTGAGCCCCCGGCCACGGGTGACCCCGAGCGCAACACCCCGCCTCTGGTGGGCGGCATCGGCGCCGACTTCCTGCTGTTGAACCGGGGCAAACAGAGTGTCGCGTTGGACGCGGAGTCGAGGAAAGGCCGTGACGCATACATGGCTATTGCGCGGAAGGCGGATATCGTGATCGACGGGGCCGGCTACGGCGTTCTCGACCGTGCGGGAATCGGCTATAAAGCGCTCGGCAAAGCCGCTGAGCAACTGATTTATGTATCGATCTCCGGGTACGGCCAGACCGGTCCGCTGGCCAAGACGCTCGGCGCCGAGATCAACTATTTGGCGTTCGCCGGCGCCTTGGAACTGTTTGGCGGGACATCCGGGCTCCCCTCATTGCCCGGCATGCTCCTAGGGCCGGTCGCCGCGGGAGCTTTCCCCGCCGTGATCGGAGCTTTGATGGCCTTGCAGGCTCGCCAGACGAGCGGCCGCGGTCAACTCGTTGACGCCTCGATTGTCGACGGTCTGATGGGCGTCCTGGCCCTGAACTTGGCGCAATACTCGGCCTTGAAGCTCAAACCGCGCTACGGCAAGGGCCGCTTTTACGGCCAATACGCGTGCTATCAGCTATACCCGGCCCGCGGGAGTCACTGGATCGCGGTCGGCGCGCTGGCCCCAGCCGCCTGGGCGACGCTCTGTAAGCTACTAAAAAGAGAAGATTTAATCGCGGATCAGTATGCTGACGAAGACCGCCAGCAAGTCCTCATCGCCGAATTGACGCGCATCTTTCAGCGCAAGGAAATTCGTGAGTGGATGGAGATCTTCGCCGGTCACGACGTTTGCGTGACGCCGGTTCGAGGCGTTGCCGGCGCCGCTCACGACGAGCATCTGATCGAACGGGAAACCATTGTTCCGCTCAAAGGACCGGATGGCCCCTTCGCCCAACTCGGCGTCTTCCCCAAGCTATCCAATACGCCCGGCGACGTGGGCTCCGACCCTCCAGCGCTTGGCGCGCACACGGCGGAGGCGCTCGAGTTTGCCGGACTCGCGAAAAAAGATATCGAGGCCCTGATCAAGGCCAAGGTCGCCAGCGTAGCCAAATAGGCTTCAATCCTTCAGCTTTCCTTCCGATATGAGCGTGAATGCGGGAACGGATTCCCGCGCATTTCACTAACTCCGCCAAGGAAGGAAGGCATGACCGGATTCTCAATCGTCACCAACATCAACTCACTGATCGCCCAGGAGAACTTGGGCAAGACCAACGTCGCTCAGCAGCGCACAATTCAACGCCTGACGTCGGGCCTGCGCATCAATTCCTCAGCGGACGATGCCGCTGGCCTCGCCGTCGCCAACCGCTTTCGATCGGATATCGCCGTGCTGCAGCAAGGCGTACGAAATGCCGCCGACGGCCTATCGACGCTGCAGACGATCGACGGCGGCTTGAACAACGTTTCGCTGCTGCTTGATCGCGGTCGCACGCTCGCCACCCAATCCGCTTCCGGTACCTTCAGCGGCGACCGCGATGCCTTGAACTCCGAGTTCCAGTCGGTCATCGCGGAGATCAACCGGCAAGCGCAATCGATCGGACTCGATCCAGGCGGGCAGTTCAACGCGGCCTTGCAGGTGTTCATCGGGGGCGGCCGGGCCAATAACGGCGTCTCCGAAACCACGAACGGAGCCGTCTCGATCGATCTCACGGACTCTGCGATCAGCGGCAACCGGCTGGGCCTGGAAGGCGTGCGCGCTCTGGGCGGCGTAGAGGGCACGACGGATATTGGCGCGTCCTCGGTCTCCAGCGTGGAGAACATCGTCGCCAACGCCGCAAACCTCGCCTCGCTGGCGACAAGCGGCCTAACCGAGTTCGAGTTCAGCGGACCCGGTTTTTCCGACGACGGCGGTGCGACGCTTAGCGTCCATCTCACCGGCGTGGTGGATGGTTCGACGTTGGCCGAAGCCATCAACAGCGCGATTGCCGGCTTCACCGCCGCGTCGGCGGCCGGCGAGGCTTTCAAGAACGCGGGCATCCGGGCCGTCATCAATACGGACTCGACCGGCAAACAGCAACTCAGCTTCACCTCCAGTTCGGCCGCGTTTCAGGTTCGAGCGGGCGACTTGCTCGCGAATGCCTTGCTCGGCAATTTTGACTCCGGCGGACCCCAGGGCGCTACGCTTGACGTCACCCGTACGGGCGCCGTCAGCGCTGCGACCGCTGCCGCCGCCGACGTGATCTCTGTCGTGTTCAACGGCGGCGGATTGCTGAGCCCGCTAGCGGTCTCCTATACCGCGACCATCGGCGACGACCAGGCCGCTGTGGTTGCTGGCCTGCAAGCCGCGATCGCAGCCAACACGGCGCTCACTGGCGCAGGGTTCTCCGTTTTCGAGTCCGCCGGCGTCACGACCTTCACCAACGGCAACGGCGAAAGCTTCCAGGTTCGTGTAGTTGGCGATGCCAGCAACGTGCTGGGCTTCGGCGCGGCCGAGCTTGGCGATTCTGGCGAAACGTCCTACAACACGATCACTACGGCTTATGCGGCGCCTGCCGCCGCATCGACCGCCGACTTCCGCATCCTGCTCGCCGGAGCCGAGACCGCGGAAACCCTGAGCGTCACGGTCGCTGCGTCGGCCACGATTCAGGACACGGTCGACGAGATCAACGCGGGCATCGCCAATAATGCGGTTCTGTCTGGCGCGGGCTTGATCGCCCAAGTCTTGGGCACGGATATCGTTTTCGAAACGACGACCAACGGCGGCGGGGGCGGCTTCTTGATCTCCGTCAACGACGACGATACCAACCCGTTGACGGACTTCACCGATGCCGGAGCTGCTGGCGTCCTGCTTTCGGCCGGCACGCTGGGCGAGGGTCCAGGCTTCTTGGAATCGACGATCCTCTCCGGCGGGGCGCAGTCGACCACTGCTCTCTCCGATCCGATTGCTTTCAGCAGTCTCACCAACGGCAATGACGTCCAGAGCCTGTTGATCACGGCCAAGGACGATAACGGCGCGGTACAGAGCCTCAACGTCGGCCTGACGAACGCCAACGCCTTGACCATCGACCAGGCCGTTAACGCGATCAACGACGCGCTCCAGGCCTCCAATAACTCGACGCTGCAGAAAATCGTCGCCGTCAAGGAACGCAACGGAACGGGCGCCGAGGGCATTCGCTTTCTCGCTCACCTGCCGGAGGGCTTTTCCGTGGGCATCAGCGATCTCGCCAATAATCACGGCGTGGCCAATGGCTCCGGCGACTCGCTGCTGCAAACTTCCGCTGCTCTCGCGGGTGGTTCGGTAGCGGACATCTCTTCGCGGGAAAACGCCGAGAACGCCGTTTCGCTATTGGCGGCGGCGGTGACTATCCTGGGCACGGTGCAAGCCAACGTTGGACGCGGTCAAAATCGACTCCAGTTCGCCATCGGTCTGGCCACCACGCAGATCACCAACATTTCGGCCGCCGAGAGCCGCATTCGCGACGCGGATTTGGCGGCCGAAGCGGCCAATCTTACCAGGACAAGCATTGCCCAGCAGGCCGGCGTTGCCGCTCTTGCCCAGGCCAACTCGGCGCCGCAGGCCGTCCTGGCGCTCCTCCGAGGTTAGGCGTCAGCCTAGGCCTTCGGCTCACGCCCGCCCCGCTCCCTGGGCGGGCTTTTTTGTTTTTCCGGTCAGCTCTGCTCCAGTTGCTTGAGCAGTTCGGGCACAATTTCGAACAGGTCGCCCACGACTCCGTAGTCGGCGATCTCAAAAATCGGCGCGGAGGCATCGGTGTTGACTGCGGCGACGACCTCTGAGCCTTTCATCCCCACGAGGTGTTGGATCGCTCCCGAGATGCCGAGCGCCAAATAGAGCTTGGGTTTCACGGTTTGTCCGGAACTGCCCACCTGGCGGTCTAGCGGCAGCCAACCGCTGTCGCAAATGGGACGCGATGCCGCCAATTCCGCCCCCAGCGCATCGGCCAGACGCTGGGCGAGCGCGATGTTCTCTGGGTCCTTAATGCCCCGGCCGACCGAGACGATGCGTTCCGCCGAAGACAAGTCGGCCGTGCCGGCGGCGTCGCGGTACGGAGCCGCGGGGCGCACCCGCAACGCCGCCTCATCTAACGCGATCGCCAGCTCCTCGACGGGGGCGGGGGAGGCCGCCTGCGTCGCGTCGGGCGCGAAGGCGCCAGACTGCACGGACAGGAGCCGCGGCGCGGCCCCTGCAATAGCAAAGTCCGCGTTCAACTTGCCTTGAAAAATCTGCTTCACGAAGACCGGTTCGCCGTCCTCGACCCTGAGAGCGGTGCAGTCGCTCAGGAACGCCCGGCCCAAGGCCGTTGCGAGCTTGGGTGCGTAGTCGCGTACTTGGTAGGTGTGCGCGAAGACCACGTACTGCGGATTGAGCTGCCCAAGCGCTTGCGCGAGCGCGGCGCAGAAGCCGTCGGCTGTGTAGGCGCTCAATAGCGCATGCTCAGCTGTCGCCACCTGGTTCACGCCGCGCGCCGCCGCCTCCGCCGATCGCTCGCCCAACGATCCGCCAACGAGCAGACAGTTCAGCGGCAAGCTCAACTGCATCGCCAATTCACGCCCCGCTGTCAGCGCCTCCCAACTCATCGGATGGAAGTCCCCGGCGTGGGTCAATTCGGTGACGACCAGGACGCTCATAGAACCTTTGCCTCTCGCAGCTTGGCCAGCAACTGCGCAGCTTGTTCCGCCGGGGCGCCGGCGAGTAACATACCGGCTTTTTGTTTCGCTGGCGTAGAGAGTCCGCGCAGCACGAGTCCGGGGTCAGTCGCGGCGCTGAGTTCGGCAGTAGTCAGCCGGTCCATCGGCTTGTTCTTGGCCTTCTTGATGCCCATCAGTGTGGCGTAGCGCGGCTTGTTAATGCCCGATTGAATCGTCAACAGCGCGGGCAACGGCAATTGCAGCCGTTGGAACCAACCCGCCTCCAACTCGCGCTTGACGTCTAGCGCTTTCCCATCGGTTTTCAACTCCACGATCAACGTCGCGTGCGGCAATCCCAGCAACTCGGCCAGCACGACGCCCGTTTGTCCGAAGCCTGCGTCATCGGACTGCAAGCCGGTCAAGATGAGATCGGGAGACTCCCTGCGCAGAGCGGCGGCCAACGCTACCGCTGTGGTCAGCGGCGCGGCGACCCCAGCGAACGAATCGTCTTCAATAAAAACGCCCCGGTCCGCCCCCTTGGCCAATGCTTCGCGAATCGCCGTGGTGTTACCTGGAGCGCCGGCCGTCATCGCGACGACTTCGGCGGAATGTTCGTCCTTCAGCCGCAGGGCTTCCTCAAGCGCGTAGGAATCCGGTTCGTTGGTTTCGAACTCCGCCTGACTCAAGTCGAGGCTGGCGCCGTCTGGGCTGATGCGCGGAACAGAGTCCTGGGACGGAACCTGTTTCATGCAGACGACGATCTTCATCGCCGCCGCCTAGTTGGATTCGTATCGCTTGAAGAGAAGGGCTCCGTTGGTGCCCCCGAATCCGAAGGAGTTGCTGAGCGCATAACGCATCTCCATCTTGCGTGATTTGCCCGGCAAGTAGTCGAGGTCGAATCCTTCGTCCGGGTTCTCTAAATTCATCGTAGGCGGCGCAACCTGATCGCGCAAAGCCAGGGCCACAATGCCTGCTTCCAATCCGCCGGCCCCGCCGAGCAGATGGCCGGTCATCGATTTCGTCGAGCTAATCGCCACGCGCGAAGCGCCTGCACCGAACACTCGCTTCACCGCGGTCGTTTCGATTTTGTCGCCGACCGGCGTTGAAGTCGCGTGGGCGTTTACGTAGTCCACATCCTCAGGCTGCAGGCCCGCGTCTTGGATGGCGTTGCGCATCACTCGATAGGCGCCGTCGCCATCTTCGGACGGTGAGGTGATGTGGTACGCATCGCCGCTCATGCCATAGCCAACGATTTCGGCCACGATGGGAGCGCCGCGCTTGACGGCATGCGATAGCTCCTCGAGCACGAGCACGCCGGCACCCTCGCCGATCACAAAGCCGGCCCGATCTCGATCCCACGGCCTGCAGGCTTTCTCGGGAGTCTCGTTGAAGTTGGTTACCAGCGCCTTCATGTTGCCGAAGCCGCCCACGCTCATCGGCGTGATCGCAGCCTCCGCCCCGCCGCAAATCATCACGTCCGCGTCGCCCCGGGCGATTAAACGGAACGAATCGCCGATCGAATGAGCACTCGACGTGCACGCCGTGGCCGTCGCCGAGTTGGGCCCTTTGGCTCCCCAGCGAATGGAGACATGCCCGGAGGCGAGGTTAACGATCGTGGCCGGAATAAAGAAAGGCGAAATCTTGCGCGGACCGCCTTCCATTAGGTTGCGGTGCTCGCGTTCGATCACATCGAATCCGCCGATGCCGCTGCCGATGTAGACGCCGCCGCGCTCTCCGAGAGCCGTCCCCTCCGCAAACCCAGCCGCCTTCATGGCGAATTCGCTGGACGCCAGCGCGAAGAAGATGAAGCGGCCCATCTTCTTCACGTCTCTCTTGTCGACAAAATTCAACGGATCGAAGTTCGGAACTTCTCCGGCGATCTTGCAGGCAAATCCTTCAGTGTCGAAATGGGTGATGTTGCGGATGCCGTTCGTGCCGGCCTGGATCGCTCGCCAAGACTCTTCCGTGCCAATCCCGACAGGGCACGTGAGTCCGACGCCTGTTACGACTACTCTGCGCAATTTTTATCTCCACGCGCGCGGAACGCCCGGGAGCTATTCTCCATCCTCGCCGCTGAGATCCGCGTTGTCGGTGATGTACTTGATCGCGTCCGAGACGGTACGAAGCTTCTCTGCCTCTTCATCCGGAATGTCGATGTTGAACTGCTCTTCAAAAGCCATGATCAACTCGACAATATCGAGCGAGTCGGCGTTTAGGGTCTCGACGAAAGAGGCCTCGGGCGTGACCTCGGATTCTTCGACGCTCAACTGCTCGCAAATAATTTCTTGAACTTTTTTCTCGACGTCCATTGGTCCTCCAGGGCCAAGCGAACCTTGATTCTAGCCATGCCCTTTCGGCATTCGCAAGCAGTAAAAAAAGGCCCTGACGCTTAGTATTTGCGATGGACGGCGAGAACCCGGCCCTGTATTTCCACGCTGGCCGCCGGCACAATGATCGGATTCATGCTCGAATTCGCGGGTTGCAGCCGTACGCGGTCTTCGGCTTCGCGGTAAAAGCGCTTCAGCGTCGTCTCCGAGCCGTCGACCAAGGCCACAACGATTTCGCCGTTGCGCGCCCGATCCGTCTTCTCGACCAGGACATAGTCGCCGTCCAGGATGTGGTCTTCGATCATCGATTCGCCGCGGACCTCCAGCGCAAACGTCTCTTTGGCACCGGCGAATTGCGCGAACGATAACGTCTCCCGATTGGAAAAAGATTCGATCGGCATGCCGGCGGCAATAACGCCGAGCAGCGGCATCTCCAGCGATCCGCTCTGCCGCGACTCCACGTCAGAGCGGTGAATACGTTGCTCGCGGCGATACTTGGGCGTAACTTCCAACGCGCGGCTTTGGTTGAAGCTCCGCTTGAGGTAACCCTTCGATTCCAATGCGGTCAGATGCTTGTGGACGGTGGCGATCGACGCCAGCCCCAGACCTTCGGCCAATTCTTCGAAGCTCGGCGCGTACTCGTTCTCGGCGATGAATTCGGCGATAAAGTCGAGTACCTGTTTTTGACGGGGCGTTAGTGCCATGTGCCGCTCCTTTTCGCCCTCTATTCTAGGCGAAGAAACAGGGAATCGCAAGAAGAAGGTGAACTTGTGTCTTCTTAACGACCGCTTAGCGCGATGCCTGCAACTCGCTGTGCATGACAGGCTAACCGCCAGTCGTTAACATGTTGGTTTGCATCCGATCGCTCCAGGAGAAAAAGGAATGATGAAGAACGTACTGACCTGCGCTGCCGTCGCTCTGCTCGCTGCGGCCACGCTGTCCGCTCAATACACGAGCCCCCCGGCCGAGGCCTCGACCTCGATCAACGGCAGGGCCGTCACCATCAAGTACCACGCGCCCTCCGTCCACGGCCGGGACATCTTCGGCCCCGACGGCCTGATCTCAGGCGACCGCAACTATCCCATCTGGCGAGCCGGCGCCAATCCGGCGACATTGCTTCATACGGAACTCGATCTGAAGATCGGCGATCTCGACGTTCCCGCCGGCGACTACAGCCTCTATGTCTCGCTCGAAGACGTCAACAACTGGGTGCTGGTCATCAATAAACAGACCGGCCAGTGGGGACTCACCTACGACAAGGCCCAGGACCTCGGTCGCACCAAGATGACCATGAGCAAGCCCTCCGCGAAAATTGAGACCCTCAAGTACACGCTTTCGCCGAACAAACTCGAACTTGCGTGGGACGATTATGTCGCCTCAGTTCCCCTAACCGCCAAATAGCCGCAACTCCCAGAGAACCCAACGGCAGCCCATTGAGGCTGCCGTTTTTTCGTTTGCTGCACCCCTGACCGTCGTCCCAGAATCGCTGGAAGCTTCTCATTGCGGCGCTGACCGCGGCGACGTCATCCGGTTAGTCATGCGGCAAGCGAGTCTCATCCTAGCCTTCGGCGCCTCCGCCGGGCTGGTCGCTTCGTTTTTCGCCACCCGCATCCTTTCAGGAATGCTCTATGGCGTTAGTCCCACCGACGCTTCCACGCTCACCGCATCCTTCGCGGTACTGATTGTCGCGGGCCTCGTCGCCGCATTCGCTCCAGCG
>CAZYOX010000106.1:0-11951 GCA_964649285.1 uncultured Bryobacterales bacterium
CCTAACAAGCGCTTAAGGAAGATCATGAATCAAAGGCATCCGAGGCGATGCCTCTATTTCTCGCACGCCACAAGAGCGGGACAAAGCAGGCGACGATATTCAAGCACACATCGAACTTGCGAGCGGTTCTTCCCGGACTCAACATTTGAAGCATTTCGCTGCCGACTGCAAGGATCAGACACCCCAGAACCACTTTCGTCCAGCCCGCCCTGGTCGACGGTAGCGGCACCAACGCCCCAAATCCGCCGAACAAGATGATGTGGAAGACCTTCTGTGCCAGGAAGTGCAGGCGCGGGCCGTTGTCGCTGCTGATGCCGGTAATCCAACCCAACAGGTTGTGTGCAAAATCCGACGATGCGCCGCTCTGCGCCGCCAAGATTACGGCGCACCAGATCGCGATTCTCTTCCAACGTTTCGACCCCGAGGCAGCCAAGCCCATATCCAAAGGCTAGCAGCAAGAGTGGAGTTAGGGTATATGCCCCTGCCGGCTCGCATTGCCGGATCGTTAGAATGTTGACGTGCTGTCTGAGCACAGTTTGTCCGCCGAAGCGAACCGCTGGATGATCGGCGAGGTCGAGATCACCGTCTGGTCGATCGACACGCCGCCGATTGATACCGAAGCTGCTGTGGAAAACCTTTCCGCGGAGGAGAGGAGCCGGGCGGAACGTTATCGGTTCCCGGCCGATCGGCGGCGGTACATAAGCTCCCACGTGTACTTACGGCAACAGTTGGCGGCTCGCCTGGGGTGCTGCCCTTCGCAAGTGGAGTTCGACGCCGGCGTCCAAGGAAAGCCTTGCCTCGGAGGAAGATGGGCGCAGGCGCCTTGGCGCTTCAGCTTATCTCGTTCGGCGGGCCTAGCGGCCATAGCTATCTCGCCGACAAGCGAGGTCGGGGTTGATATTGAGGCGGTACGCCCGATCCCTAACCTCGAGGAGCTAGCAAGGCGCTGTTTGAGCGGCCTGGAACTGGCGGAATACCGAGCGGCGCCGCCCGATCGGGCTGTCGGGAACTTTTTCCGACTGTGGACCTGCAAGGAAGCGGTGCTCAAGGCGGCCGGGGTCGGCCTGCGGCTCGATCCTCGATCAATACACATTGGATTTGTCGAGGATGGCGCTCGCCCGCCGATCGACGTCGACGATATTCGCTGGCGAATTTACACAGCCGGACCGCTGGACGGCTACCACGCGGCGGTTGCGGTGGAAGATCAATAACGCCGTACCCGTCATTTCTCCGAAAGAGACGCTGTTAAATGTTTCATTGACGCGAGAAGCGCGCACGGCTGCCGCCAACACCTTTGTACTGGTACTTCTCGATCGTTCCGGGGCGAGAATTCGCTGGTGTCTAGTACGAAGGATGTGATCTTGAAATCCATCTTGACTTTGTACCAGACGGGAACTTAACGTCAATCTACGCTTAGTACGTTCTTTTGGGACTAGCTTCTACTTGGGGATAGATGTTTAGACCACGCGTCCATCGATTGTTTGGATCACTGGACGACCGATTTGTTTCCAAGGAAGGGCCCGCATGACGACCTAGTTGTATACGCATTAATCATCAGTGAAACAAAGTGTTTAGATCATCGTTGTTCGCTATTTGCTTTTTAGTATTCGGATTACATTTGTGCGCCCAACAGCCAGCGCCTGACTTTAGCGTCAACGCGCTGCAAGAACGGGCTGACGAAATTGAGCGTTTACTTGCTGATTCGAAGGAAAATGCTCCCTCGGAGGAGCGTCCCGCCCTGCGTACCTCTAGAGAACCGAATCGCTATGAAGTGGCGCCGGGAGACGTGGTTAGCCTTAGGTTTCCGCTGGCCCCTGAATTCGATCAATTGCTGTTGCCGGTGATGCCGGACGGCTTTGTTTCCCTGAAGGGAGTAGGCGATATTTGGTTGGCCGGCAAGACGCTCCCGGAGGTCAGTGAGGCTGTGGAATCCGCTTACAGCCAACTGCTGCGGAATCCGGAAGTAACGGTCACGCTGGATCAATTCCAAAAACCGTATTTTGTTGCATTCGGCCAGGTAACTAATCCTGGGAAATACGACTTAGTCGGCGAGTTGACGGCAACACAAGCTCTGGGCATTGCAGGCGGTTTTGCTCCCAGGGCCAAGCGAAGACAGTTGGTAGTTTTGCGCGCCCACGATGGCGCCTGGGCAGAAGTCCTCACCGTGGATGTAAGGTCGATTCTGCGCGGCGGGCACTTACAGGAGGACGTCTTTTTGCGTCCAGGCGACATGCTCTTTGTTCCAAAGAGCCCAGTAAGCCTTCAGCAGTATATACCTCGAATCGGATATGGGTTTTGAGTCCGGTTCTTAGGCGGCGAAGTTTGGATAGGCAGTTAAGGGAGGAGATTACGGACTGCTATGCGCCCGTATGATAAAGGCCGTTCCGACGAGAACGGTAATGATGACCCCCTGCACGAGCAGGGCGGATGGCTGGTAGCGGCGGAAGAACAGCTGTATCGCGCCCCGAACCCGTATGTCGAGTTCGAGCCGGCTCGTATGTTCGCCTTGAATCGCGCCCCCGGTGAGCGGACGGTGCGGGACGTGCTCTCGATTGGGTTTCGCCAGAAGCGCAAGATCCTCGCGACCTTCCTGATCTGTCTCTCTCTTGGCGTCTTGTGGCTGGTTCGTAGGCCTGTCGTTTACGAATCGGAGATGAAAATCTTGGTCCGACGCGAGCGCGCAGAAGAGATCGTCAGTCCGCAGTTGGAGCAGATCCGCGGCGTAACGAGTGGAGCAGTGCGTCTAGAGGACGTAAACACCGAGGCCCAAGTGCTGACCAGCCGGGAGTTGGCGCGCCAGGTATTGAAGCAATCCGACGCTCTGCGCGCTTCGATGCTCGCCGGGCCTGAATTCGACTTTTGGAAGTCGATTGGGTGGCGGGGCGATGCCGCCGAAGAGGTCGACGAAGCCAAGCTAGTGGACGACTTCTTGGAAAACTTGGTGGTCGCTCCCTCGACAGGTTCGAACATCATTCGGGTGGCGTTTCGTTCAGAGGACCGCGAAATCGCGGCGGAGTCGTTGCAGAAGCTGTCGGGCGCTTACCTAGCAAAGCACCTGGAGGTCCATCGCACCCAAGGATCGGCCGAGGTGTTCGCGGCGGAAGCAAGCCAGCATCGCGCGGAGTTGGACGCTTTGCAGGACAAGCTCTTTGCTTTGGGCAGGAATCACGGGGCGGTGGACATCAGCATCGAGAAGGATTCCGTGCTGCGGGAGTTGCTTGCTCGACAGGGAGAATTCGAGACCGGTAAGGCTGCGGTCGCCAGCTTGGAAAGTAGGTTAGAGAGCCTGCAGAGAGAGGTAAAGCAAACTCCGCAGCGGCGAACGACATCGGTGCGAACTTCTCCGATGCTGCTCGAAAACTTACGCCAAGAATTGAACCGCTTGGAACTACAGCGTATCGAACTCGAAAGCAAGTTTCTGCCCACGTACGAGCCCGTCATTCGGATTCGGGAGCAGATTCAAGCGACGAAAGCGGCGATCGAGAAGGCGCACAATGCCCCGCCTGTCGAGGAGGTCACGGATCGTGACCCGACGCACGACTGGGTCTCGTCCGAAATCGCTCGCACACGATCTGATCTGGTAGCCGCTCGCTCGAATCAGGCGGCGCTCTCGAAGACCATCGCCTCTCTAAGGGATCGCTCGAACGAGCTGGAGGCTTTGGATCGGACGCGTGTGGAGCTTGAGCGCGATGCCGCCGCGGCGGAGCGAAACTTCGTGGCCTACAAGCAGCGCGCGGAAGAGGCCCGCATCTCCGACGAGCTGGATCAGCAGAGAGTTCTCAACGTTGCGGTCGCGGAAGCGCCCTCAGTGCCTTCCACTCCAGCCGGACCCTCGCGCTTCCTGTTGCTCCTAGGGCTAATCGCCGTCTCAGGAGCGGCATCGCTAGGCGTCGGACTATCCGCCGACGTTCTCGATCCAACTTACCGGCGTCCTGAGGAACTCGAAAAGTCATTGGGCATCCCGGTGCTCACCAGTATTCCCAAGGTCTAGAACAGCATGTCCATCACCGACACCATGTCCACTGCGCTTCGGCGGCAATCCTCAGCGGATAGTGCTGCCGTTACCCAACGCCATGATTTCGACGTCTCGGACGAGGCGGTGCTTCCCCTGGTTCAGCGCCTCTATCTCTCGATGCCGCAAGCGCAAGTGCAGGTGACGGGATTCGCCGGAGTCGACCATGGCGTCGGCACGACACACGTCACGGCGCGGGTAGCCCGTAGCCTGGCTGGTCTGCTGAGCGGCAGGATCTGCGTTGTTGACGCGAACATCAGGACTCCTCGCCTGGCCGAGGAGTTCAACCTGGCGAACGTGACGGGCTTTGGTGATTTCATTACTTCGGACCGTCCGGTCATGGAGTACGTGCGTCAGGTAAGGTCATCCAACTTGTTTGTGATGACGGCCGGTGCGAGCCTCTCAAAGCCGACGCTGGCGCTACGGCCCATGCCGGCTTTGTATTCGCGCTTATTGGATTTGCGCTCGAGGTTCGAGTATGTCCTGATCGATCTACCGCCAATTAACCGTTATCAGGACACGGCGATCATCGGGCCCGCTACCGACGGCGTATCGATCGTCTTGCAAGCAAATCGGTCGCGGAGGGTGGCCGTGGCCGCCGCGGTCGCGACCCTAAAGCAGTCAGAAACGCGAGTGTTCGGCGCCATCCTTAACCAGCGACAATACCCCCTCCCGGAGGCAATCTATCGCCGTTTCTAAGCCCCATGCTTTGAAACGTTGAAGGAATCAAGACTTATGGCCGCCGCCCCGCAAGCCGTCAATTCAAGCGAGCAACTAGCGGTTGAGGTATTGCCTCCTTTGGGAGGCGCGCCCGCATATTTGTTGTTCAAGCGAGTTTTCGACGCAGTGGCGGCCGCCTGCGGTCTGGCGTTGTTGTGTCCCCTATTTGTCTTGATCGCAATAGCAATTAAGCTTGACAGCCCGGGACCGGTCTTTTTCCGGCAACGCCGCGCCGGCGCTAAGTTTCGCCGGTCGTCAGGCCAACGAGAATGGATCGTCACGGAATTCGAGATGTTTAAGTTTCGCTCGATGTCCAATGGCTCGAGTGAAGCCGCTCACCGCGCCTACATAGAGTCCTTTGCGCAGGGATCGCTGGACGGAAGCGAGAACTCATTCAAGCTCGACAACGATGCTCGCATCACGCGAACAGGCCGTTGGCTGCGCCGCACAAGTCTGGATGAGTTGCCTCAACTGATCAACGTGCTCCTGGGCGACATGAGTTTGGTCGGGCCCCGGCCGGTTCCGTTGTACGAAGTCGCTCTTTACGAAAGACGCCACTTTAACCGGCTCTGCGCGAGACCGGGAATCACCGGAATTTGGCAAGTCTTTGGCCGCGGCCGCGTGCCGTTCGAGTCCATGGTCGACATGGACGTCACCTACGCGCGACGCCAGTCGTTCTTGTTGGATGTAGGGCTCCTTTTATTAACTCTTCCGGCCGTAATCATAGGCAAAGGGGCCCGCTGATCGAAGTGTTTTCTCGTGCAATCGCACGAGGTTTATATGTGAGTAAATAATAATGGCGCAAAAATACAGAATCGCAGTTATAGGATGTGGCTACTGGGGAGGAAACTATGTACGCGTTTTCAACGAGCTTGAGGGCGTGCAGGTTACGGCCATTAGCGATAAGCACGAGGTTATGTTGGATCGTTTCCGCACGCTCGGCGGCGACGTTCTGTTAACGACAAACGCATCAGAAGCCATCGCGTCAGGTGTGGACGCGGTTGTGGTTTGCACCCAGGCGTCCCAGCACTCCGCCGTGGCCCTTGAGGCGATCGATCACGGCAAGCATGTGTTGGTTGAAAAGCCTTTGACGACCCGTTCGGCCGACGCCAAGATTTTGGAGACGCGCGCCAAGAGCAAGGGCGTCGTGTTGATGGTTGGACATACGTTTATGTTCAATCCAGCCGTCAGCGTTCTTAAGGAGTTCGTGGACAAGCGTTCGCTGGGCGAGCTCTACTACCTTTATTCCCGGCGCACCAACCTGGGGCCGATTCGGCATGATGTCAACGCTCTTTGGGACTTGGCGGCGCACGACATCTCGATCTTCAACTATCTAGTCGGAGCCAATCCGCTGTGGGTAAACGCCAACGGCGTCCGGGTGCTCGGCCGCGATCTCGAAGATGCAGGCTTCGCCACCCTGGGCTACCCCTCTGGGCTGCAGGCGCACCTGCACGTGAGCTGGACTGATCCGAACAAGTGCCGGGAGATCGTGCTGGTCGGCAGCAAGAAGCGCATCCTGTTTGACGACCTGCAAAGGATCGAAAAGATACGGGTCTTTGAGAAGGGTATTGGCTTAGCCCAGCCAAAATCAGGCGTGGGCACGAACTACGGCGAACAGCTCCAGATGCACGACGGCGAAATCGTGAGCCCCACGGTGCAGGCAGGCGAGCCGCTCAAGGAACAATGCTTGGCCTTCATGGAATGCGTGCGCAACGGTTCCGCTCCGCTCACCGGAGCCAAAGAAGGTCTTGCTGTGGTCCGCACGCTCGAAGCGATTGACGCCTCGATGCGGATGAATGGCGTACGCGTCGAACTGGCGACCGAATCGCCGATTGGAGCCCCGGCTCTAGTATCTGCGGCCTCAGCCGCGAAGGTGGCCGTCTAATGGGGGCGCCAAATTCGGATCTCGTTCGCTTCGTCGACCTGGGCGCCATCCACCAGGAACTACACGACGAGCTGCAAGAAGCGGTGCGGTCCGTTATGGACCGAGGCGATTTTATCCTGGGCGAGGCCGTCGCGCAGTTCGAAGCGGAATTCGCTCGCTACTGCGAGACGGAGAGTTGCGTTGCTGTTGACTCGGGGACGTCGGCGATTGAGCTTGCTCTTCGGGCCGCGGAAATCGGACCCGGCGATGAAGTCATCGTCCCGGCCAATACGTTCATTGCCACCGCGCTCGGCGTCCACCATGCGGGCGCGAAAACAGTCTTGGTGGATGTGGATCCCGTTACCTATAACCTGGACCCGGATCTGTTCGCCAAGGCCATCACGCCGCGTACAAAAGCTGTTATCCCCGTTCATCTCTACGGCCAACCGGCAGCGATGGACGAGATCAACAGCATCGCGGCTCAACATGGCCTGATCGTCGTCGAAGACGCCTGTCAGGCTCACGGCTCTTTCTATAAAGGGCGCAGAGCGGGAAGTCTCGGCGATATCGCCGCATTCAGCTTCTACCCAGGCAAGAACTTGGGAGCTTGCGGCGACGGCGGCGCGGTTACGACCAGCAATCCGGTTTTTGCCGAAAGGCTGCAGTTGCTCCGCAACTACGGACAGAAGCAGAAGTACCACCACCTCATGAAGGGCTTCAATCGCCGCCTCGACACGATGCAGGCCGCGATCCTGCGGGCCAAGTTGCCGCACCTAGACGAATGGAACCAGTCGAGGAACCGTGCTGCTTTGCGGTATGCGGATCAACTAGCGGCCATCGGTCTGGCAACGCCCAAGGTCGCTGCTGGTAACCAACATGTGTGGCACCTCTACGTGGTTGAGGTCGAGGACCGTGCCGGCGTCATGAGCGCTCTTGATGCAGCCCATATTCAGACAGGGGTGCATTATCCGATTCCGATTCACCTCCAACCGGCGTTTTCGGATTTGGGATACGGGGAAGGGACGTTCCCGGTGACTGAAGAGGCTTCGAAGAGAATCGTCTCGCTGCCGATGCACGCCAGGCTCTCCGACTCCGAGGTCGACCGAGTGGCGGCAGCGCTGTCCGCTTGTCTTGGACTTCGGCCGCCTGTTGACAGCGTCGCCATGGGGACTGCGCGAGAGGCTCACAGTGCGCCGTATCAAGCGATACGTGAACAGCGGCCGACAGCAGTCGATGCGGCTCAATGACGTCTGTACCTCATCTGAGGCCGTCGGGGCCCCTGAATCGCGTATTCGGGGGCGCTACCGACTGGCTAGTGTTGGGGATCGTGAGTCCCCTTGTCGTACTTCAGCGTTTTGACATCCGGCGAGTTTTGCTTGCGGCGATTCTGATCGAAGTGCCGATCCAGCTCGACGTCTACCTGTGGTACCGAACCGAAATCGAGCTCTACAACGGTATTGGAGGGTTCAACGTTTCGTTGAGTACAGGGTTTCTTGCGGCCCTGTACGTCTTGTGGGCTTTCGATCTCTTCCGAGGACGGTCCCGTCTGGATCCATCCCGGCTTTGGGCGATCGCGCCAATGTTGTTCTTTCTCCTTGCTTTTGGCGCATCGTGGGCTGGCGCCTACGACCGTCAGCTAGCGCTTTTTGATTTCAGCCTCGTGGCGCAAGCGATTCTATTAGCCGTTTACCTGGCGGCAAGCATCGAGACGGTTTCCGACGTTGTCTTTGTCTTGTCGTGCATAGCGGTCGGAGTGATCATGCAGTCGCTGTTGATGATCGGGCTGGCTGTGGTCGGGAAGAGCATCACCATTGCGACGGTCCAAATGCGGATTGATCCAGGAGGACGCGTGGGCGGAACGGTTGGCTCGCCAAACAGCGCGGCAGCCTATCTTTCGCTGCTCATTCCGTTCTGCCTGGCGCTGGCGACAACCCCTATCAACCGCTTGATGCGGCTGTTGGCGCTTGCCGCCGGAGTCCTAGGCTCGATTGCGCTGATCTTGACTCGTTCGCGGGGCGGCTGGATTGCATTCGGAATTGCAGTAGTTCTCTTCTTGGCCTACGCTGCCTCCTCGCATCGCGCCCTCTTCCGGAAGCTGATCCCGATTATGACGTTGGGCGTCTGTCTCATGCTGCCGTTTGCCGGCCTCATTGCGGACCGCTTGACGGTCGACGATAACGGCTCGGCCGAGTCCCGCCTTCCGTTAATGGCGCTAGCCACGACCATTTCCTTGGATCATCCGTTGTTGGGCGTCGGGCCCAACAACTTTGTTCCGACCATGCTGCGCTACGCGACGGTGGAATATGCCGGCGTTTGGCTTCGCGTGGTTCACAACAAATTCCTGCTCACGTTTTCGGAGCTGGGCATTCTCGGTTTGTCTCTGTTCCTTCTCGCGCTGGGCGTCACTGTTTTGCGGGGCTTCCGCATCGGACGGATGAGACACGTCATTCTGTCGCCCGTTGCCGCGGCGCTAAGCGCAGGACTAATTGGTCATATGGTGCATATGACCGTCGACATTTTCAACAATCGTCCCCAAACCACTTTCGTTTGGCTATTCGTCGGTCTCATGGCGGCGATTAGCAAACTAACGGCGAGCGTTGGCCAAAGCGCTCAACCTATGCCGCGTTGGCGGCAAAACACGGGAGGCTCTAAATGGATTTAATTGATTCCGGGCGCATCGGCGCCCTCGTTGCCGACATCGACGGCGGACTCGACGCCCGCATTGTTGAAATTGATCCTCTAAACGATCCGAGATTTTCGGAACTCGAAAAAAGGACGCCTTACGGCTCGATATTCACATCGGCAAAGTGGTTGCGCGTGCTGCAGCGCACTTACGATTTTTCGATTCGGGGCACGGCCATAGAGGATGCTTCCGGCAGGCTCACGGGCGCGCTTGCGCACGTTTGCGTTTCGGACATGCGCGGCAAGCGGCTCGTCAGTCTCCCGTTTTCCGATTACTGCGATCCGCTCGTTGCGGATCCTTCCGTGTGGAGCCAACTCGTAAGCGCATTGGTGCAACAAAGGATACCGCTGACTTTCCGCTGCCTGCACAATGAGACGGTCCTCGGCAACCCCAGCTTCAAGCAATTCAAAGACGCCAAGTGGCACAGCGTTGACCTAACCCGCTCTCTCGATGAGATTTGGAATTCGGTGGAGAGCAGTAGCCAGCGAGCCATGAGGAAGGCGCAAAAGCAAGGCGTCCAGGTCCGTAAAGCCGAATCCAAGAAGGACTTGCGGACTTTCTATGAACTGCACGCCGGGGTTCGGAACCAGAAGTACCGCATGCTCGCCCAGCCGTACTCGTTCTTCGACTGCATCTGGGACGAATTCCTGGAGGAAGGGCACGGCTTCCTGCTCCTCGCTGAGGTGGATGGCCAGGTTGTCGCCGGCACAATGTATCTGCGCCACGGACAGACGATCTACTACAAATTCAATGCGTCAGACCTTGGGCAGTTGCAGTTCCGGCCGAACGATCTCCTCGTTTGGGAGGGAATACGCCGGGCCAAGGAGGAGATGGATTGTTCTAGTTTCGATTTTGGCCTGAGTGACTCAGATCAAGACGGATTGCTGCGCTTCAAGAGGAAGTTTGCCACCGAAGAGAAGACGATTCGCTTCATGCAGCACCGTTCGACCCGTTGGGAAACACGCACGACCGAGGCCGAGTGGTCGCATGTTTTGCCGGCTCTCACGGAGCTCTTCACCAGCAAGAGCGTCCCTGCCGGAGTCGCTGAGCAGGCGAGCAGCCTCCTGTACCGCGTTTTTGCTTGAGGAATGGTCAGGACGACGGTCTTAGCCTAGTATGGTGGGGTAAATGATTGTTCCGTTGAAAGTGCTGGTGGTGTGCCCAGAACTGCCGCGGCCAGGTAATGCGAACACGCTGGCTCCGCTGGAGCGGCAGATCGCGTCGCTGCGTGGAATCGGTCTCGACGTCACGGTTCTCGAGATCAGGGGGGTCAAACGCCTCAAGTACCTACAGCAGCTGCCGCGGTTCTGGAAGATGGTCGCGGATTGCGACATCGTGCACGCTCACTACACGTTTTGCGGGTGGTTTGCGAAAACGCAGTCCAAGCGCCCCGTCGTGTTGTCGCTCATGGGAACCGATCTCATGGGCGTGACGAAAGACGGCGGGGGCATGGTCTGGAGAAGCCAGTTCGTGACGCGGATGACCAAAGCCTTCGCGCACGCGCCGGAGGCTCTGATCGTCAAGTCCGAGGATATGGCCGGCCACTTGCCGTCCCTTTCTCCCTTCGTGGCCCCTAACGGCGTCGATATGGACACGTTTCGACCGATACCGCGGAGCGAAGCCAGACGGCATTTGGGTTGGAGCGAGGACGGGCTGCGGGTCTTGTTCCCCGGCAACCCCGCCAACATTCGAAAGGGTTTCGATCTTGCGGAGAAGGTCATCGCTTTCGCCTCGCAACAGCTCGGAGTTCCGATCGAGACGGTGATCTTAAAGGGCGTCTCGCCCGACCAGGTTCCCTGGTTGATGAGCGCTTGCGACGCGATGATCCTGGCCTCGCACCATGAAGGCTCGCCCAATGTCGTCAAAGAGGCCATGGCGTGCGAACTTGCCACAGTTTCGGTCGACGTCGGCGATGTGCGCTGGCTTCTCAACAATCTGCCGGGTTACGCCATTGGGACTCGCTCAGCGGAGGACCTGGGGGCAAAACTCGCGAACCTTCTCCGTAGCCGCCCGAAGTCCCGGGGACGAAGCCGTCTACTGGATCTCGGCTTAGACCTAGAAAGCGTCGCCAGGGGAGTCGCCAGGGTCTACGAACATGCTCTGCTGGCCTGGCACGACGATCCCAACGCCGCGCCCCTAGTCTCGGTGAGACAGACGCTTGCAGGGGGGAACCCCGCTGCGCGGCCTACAACTTCACGGCGTCGGGAAGCCGCTTTCGCCAGCGAGGCGCTGCCGCAAGCGGCCGAATTCCGTGAGAGGAATGTCGCCGGCTTCGAGGGATCAGGATGAACTTGCGCTGGCCATCGCAAGGGGGCTCACCGCCTAGGAGCAGTTCGACGGTACTCTCGAACGAGACGGACGACTCCCTGCGGTTTCCGGACCTCATCATTACCCCGCCGAAGCAAACTCCGGCGGCAACGGCAAGAAGAACGGGGCCGGAAAATCTAATCGGTCTCCGCCGTAGAGCAGGGATTGGTGCACCCCTGCTTTTTTTAACGGCTGCAAGCGCGCTCACGAGCGCTGTAGCGGTAGCAATCCTAAGTTTTCCTGAATTGATAACGTCTATATCGTCGTTCCTCCAAAGGATGCTGGGTCCGTGAAAATCGCCTTGATCTCTTATGACTGGGGTGAGTACTGCATTCGCCTCGCTAGTGAGCTCGCACGCAACCATG
>CAZYOX010000107.1:0-11894 GCA_964649285.1 uncultured Bryobacterales bacterium
GTGGCCATGGTCGGCGACGGCGTCACCGACGCGCCGGCCCTCGCCAAGGCCGATCTCGGGATTGCCGTCGGCGCGGGAACCGATGTCGCCATTGAGACCGCCGATGTCGTGCTCATGGGCGGTCGCCTCTCCGCTGTTGCCGACACATTCCAACTCGGCCGCGCTGCCATGCGCATCATCAAGCAGAACTTGTTTTGGGCCTTTGCCTACAACGTCATCGGAATCCCGATCGCCGCGGGCGCGCTCTACCCGTTTACGGGGTGGCTGCTCTCCCCGGTGATCGCCTCGGCCGCCATGGCGCTTTCCAGCGTTTCTGTCGTCTCCAACAGCTTGCGCTTGCGCAATTTCAAGTTGGGCGTCTAGTAGATGGGTTGATCATCGAGGCGGACTCTTACGACCCGATAAGCGCCACGATCCCATTCCAGATCGAAATCGTATGCGGTGGAATGCATCAGCTGCTGCAGCGCGAGCGGCACGGCGGGGACTTTCAATGCTTGCCCCTCGACATCCAATACCAAATCCGTCTCGACGCCCCTCACATAGCGTGGGCGAGAGCGAACTCTGAGTTGCGAACGCCCGCCGAGCGGCGCCTCTGGGCCGGGCGCCAACAATTCAGCAACTTGACTCTCGATCAACGGCAGAACGGCCGAGTTCGATTGGCGCTCGGGCAGTTGATCAAAGGCAATTAAGGGTGCATTCGCCGCCCCCAAACGCTTCAACCGGATATGGCGATATTCGACGCGCATCGGCGGACCGACATGCACCTGCACTCCGATCATGCCGCGGGACTGACCGGCTCCCCGATCGTTATCGATGACCTCCGCGAACAGGCGGCCATTGAAGTACTGCCGGATATGATTCCCGCGCGCCACAATGCGAACGCTGTTCCAACCGTCTTCCTTTCTTATGTAGGCCTGCAAGTCGGTTGGCGCCGCGAACCGTTCGACGACGGTCGCCGCCTTATTCGCTTCGACGACCGTCTTCTGCCCGCGCAATGCCAAGAATGTCCGCCCGCGCTCTTCATAGACGTTACCGGTATAGCTGTCGCCGCCGTGAATGTCCGCCTGATAGCCGCGCATGGCAAACGGCTCGCCCGGAACCTCGATTGACCGGTAGTTGATGCCGCTATTGCCGGAATTCGAAATCCGATACTCCAGTCTCAAGTCGAAGTCTTCGACCTCGCCGCTGCGCCACATGATAAAGGTGTTGCGATCGAGCAGCGTCTCTGGCGTCACAATGCCTACAAGCTTGCCGTCTTTGGCGCTCCAGTACGTCGGATCGCCCTCCCATCCTGCGAGGGACACGCCGTCAAAGATCGCTTCAAAGCCGGGTTCAATCGGTTCTTGCGCGGCCGCCTGCAAGCTCAGCAAGAACAAGACGAGGGCCGCGCATCGCAATGACATCGCGCCCAGTGTACAGTGCTTTGAGCGAGTTTAGAAGGAAAGAGCCAGCGTGAACTGGAAGGTGCGCCCATCGTTCAGCGTGTTGGTGATCTGTCCAAAGTTGCTGTCGGTGAGCGTGGTGCCTGGTTCTTCGAACTGAGCATGGTTCAACAGGTTGAGCGATTCCACCTGGAATCGCAATGAGGCGTCGCTCCTCAGCGCGAACCGTCGGCTCAGAGCCAAGTTCACGTTCCAGACGCCGTCCTTTCGGAACGCGTTGTTCCCCAAAGTGCCGGCCAACTGATCGGGCGATTGGAAGGCGAATGCCGAGCTTGGCAGCAATTTAGCGGCTTTATCCGGATGATCCACCTTCGCTCCGAGAACCGAAGGATCGATCACGTTCGGCCGGTCCGCACTTCCTCCATCGACATTGCCGAAGCCCGGCCCGTCGCTGCCGCTCCTCAGCGTGAACGGGCTGCCCGATTTCAGCAGTAACACGCCGTTCAGCTGCCAGCCGCCGACGATGCGGTCGACGATAGGATTGTCCGTCCCACTGGCGGGCGTTTGGTATGTCGTGTTCAGCAAGAAGGCGTGAGGCTGATCGAAAATGCTCACCCCCTTCATCATCCCGTGGACGTCAAATTCATAAGGGCTCTGGCTCTCGCCTCGCGCATCCTCTCCAAACGCCGTGCCGGTATAGTTGGAGCCCAAGTCGATCGCCTTGCTCCACCAATACGCCGCATCGATGCTCAGACCGGCCCAATTCGGAGCGCGCAGCGTAATCTTGGCTGCGTCATAGAAACTGCGCGACCCATTCAGTATGTGGTAGACGTCGCTGTAACGCGGATCCGGCCGGCGCTCATTCACGTTGGAACTCGTGGACTCCATGCCGGCAATATTCCGAGCCCTATTCTCGGTCCAGGCTGCCAGCAATTTGTGCGAACGGCTGCCGACGTAACCCAATGCCAAGACCCAATCCTGATAAGGCCGCATCTCCCACGTGAAGTTGTATTGATGCGAATAGGGCGTCGCTAACTCCGGGTCGAGCAGGGAGTAGTCCGAGCGCAGGTTGGGGTCCAGGTCTGCGAGATTGAATCCACGGAGCGGGTCGGGCAAATACGGCGCATTCAAGTTCGGCTTGACGATCCCCGGCGGGTTAAAGCGAGATTGCATGAACGTCGTGGAAAAGATCTCGCCGTATTGCACGCCGTAGGATGCGCGAATGACGCCCCACTTGTCGTTCGCACGGTAGGCGAATCCAAATTGCGGCGCGAGATTGTTGCAGTCACAGTCGTAAGGAATCCGGCTTAGTCGATTTACTTCCGTCGGCGCCGGCGCCAACTCGTAGCGCAACCCCGCGTTCAGAGTCAGCCGGGATGTCGCCCGCCACGTGTCTCCGAAAAACAATGAAGGCAACCATACCCGGAATCCGCGGTGGGTATTACCGATCGCTATGCGGAAAGCGCTCGGCGTTCCCGCCAGAACGTTTTCAATGCGGGTGCGGCCAAAGTCGTCTCGAAAACTGAACTGGCCCCGATTATCGCTGCTTTCGGATCCATTGATTTGCCGTCTCAGGACCTCGAAACCGACGCTCAGTGTGTGATTACCGCTGGTCCTCTGCAGACGTCCCGCATACCGGAACGTGTTCTGGGCGCGATCGAGAGGGATCTCCGACTGAGGACCCAACGACTGCAAGACGCGATTGAAGACAAAATTCGAACCGAACCAATCTTCATCCGGCTCTAGGACTGAACTCACTCGGGCGTAACCTGCCGAAAAATCAGTCGTCGTCGATGGATTCCACACGCGATTCCAGGTCATCCTGGCGTCGTGATTCTTGGTCGTTGTATCCGGGTTCTGACCTGCCACGAGCTGGAATGCCTCCACCGCCTGCAGCGTCAGGTTGTAACGGAAAATCAGCCGATCCTTCGCGCTTACGTCCTGCTCGTAGGTGGCGCTCGCCCGATGGTCGTCGATATTCTGTTGATCGTTCGTGTTGAGGGCCCGGCTGTTGATATCGGTCCGATTGGGCAGCGCAGTCCCGTAGCTCGCGAGTATCCGCTCAACGACCGCCAATGTCGCCGGATCGGTCGCCGTCGGCGTCCTCTCGCCGGCCCCGGGCACTAGCACGTTGCCGTTTACCTGTCCCCGCAGTTTTCTCTGCCCGCCGCTCACGGTAAGGAAGCCGCCTTGCCATAGCGACGTCGTCAGCGTACCACCGTAGTCGTTGGACCGTGCCGGCTGTACTTCACCTACCTGGAAAAACGACCGCGCGCTAAAAATGCTGTTGTTGTGCATCCAACGTGCTGTGCCGTGCAAGCCGCTCGGAGAAGTGCGGTTGACGTGCAACGGAGAGGACGGCGCCCCGCCGAATTCTGCTCCAAAATACTTTCTCTCGGCGTCGAACTCTTCTACGATCGTCGCCGTGGCGCCCATCCTTTGATTGAGTTCCTTCAAGACATTGTTGTCGATCAACGTCAGGCTGATGTTTTCGTTGCGTCGCCCCTCGCCGCGTGCTGAATTCACCTGACCCAGCAAATTCAACTGCGTCCGCTGAGCGGCGCCGGCATTATCCGGGGGCAACTCCGGCTGCGATTCCTCAGAGGAATCGGATGAACTAGAGACGGCTTCTGGCTGGGGGCTTTCTTGCGCCATTGATACCCCTGCCAGCGAAATGAGTAGTCCAGCGTGCAGGACTACGGCAATAGAAATGCGTACCCCAAAATACACCAGGTAATCATACCGCGCGGCGCCTAGCAGCATTTCCAAGTTGCCGTAAATTGGCGACTGGAATCTTTGGGAAGTTAGAAAAATCACCCTGGGGCAAGCGGCTCAATATGCCCCTGATTTCGCCCGGACCTAACTTGCATCGAATGGGCTAGCGAAAGAACTTGCCCGCCATCCCTAATAGGTCGTCGGCGACGCTGCCGTCTCCGTCCGCGTCGAGCATCGGCGCTAGCGTGCTGAAAAGATCTCCGCCCTTTCCCGTGCTCGCCTGCGTCCTCGCCGGAGCGCTCTGCTTGCTGAGCGCGCCCATGACCATCGTGGCCACTAGCGGCAACATCTTTTTCAGGACGTCGTCGCTGATGCCTGTCTGCTGCGAAGCTCTCTTGGCCACGCGGCGGCTCGTATCCTTGTTTCCGAGCAGGTGTCCCAGGATGCCGTTGCCCTCCTCGATCGCTCCTGCCGCGGTCAGTTGCGACGGCTGTTCCAGGTACTTCGCATGATCGCTCTTGTTTAACGCCGAGAGCAGGCTATCCAATCCGCCTGGCTGCGCAGTGTTTTTCTTGAGACCGCTCGACAGAGCCGGCAGCAGGGCCTTCAGTGCCGATTGGGTTTGTGTGTCGTTGAGCCCCATGGTCTCCCCAAGTTGGCCCAATGCGCCGGGCGACGAGACGATGCTTTCCAAAAGATTCATTGCGATCTACTCCCGACGACAGCATAGCTGAAACAAATGGGGAGTCAACCTCATCCACGTTCCACCAGACGGGAGGAGAGGTATGGGATTGATCGATTTCGTTCGAAGCGCCGGGGAGAGGCTCTTCGGCAATGAGGAAAAGGAAAATGCCGCGAAGGCCGCCGCGCTGGGCCGTTTCGTGAACAAGCTCGGGTTGCCAATCCAAGGCCTCAAGATCGAAGTAGAGGACGAGGTCGCCACGGTGTCCGGCACGGCATCCGATCAAGCGACTCGCGAAAGGGTCGTCCTCGCGATCGGCAACACCAGCGGCATCACACGAGTCGATGATCGCATCGCTGTTACGCCGCCCAAGACGGCAACCGTGGAACCGCCCAAGCCGGCCGCTGTCTACTACACAGTTGTCTCTGGCGATACGCTAAGCGGCATCGCCAAGAAGCAATACGGCGCGGCGTCGAAGTATCCGGTGATATTTGAAGCCAACAAGCCCATGCTCAGTGATCCCAATAAGATCTATCCTGGGCAGGTGCTGCGCATCCCGCAGCTCTAGAACCCAACGCAACAGAGGAGTCTTGCGCTTGCTGGTACTCTGAAGGCGGTTAAGCGGCCGCTTCGCTTCAAGATAGCGAACGGCCCATTTCCTGTGCTTTGTCTCAACTGTCCCAACGAGTTGTCTTTTTAGGGGCTGTGGTCCATATTTTCAATGACTTAACCGTAATTCACCGGCGACAGAAAGCGACAAATCGTGCCAAATCTTGCCATTCGCGTCCTGCCCGCCCCCATTCCATGCCGGCCTACGGCCGCTTCGAGACAGCCAGAGCTGACCTTTGCCTCCGTTTGTCGCGGCGACTCCGTTATACTTCCCGGTGATGGTCACCCGAATCCTGCTCCTCATCACTCTGGTTAGCGCTGGCCTGTCAGCCAAGGTTGTCGGCATCGACGTTACCGAACGCTCCGCGGTCCTGGACGGCAAGGCTTTTGGCAAAGTCGGCGCTTACGAGCGTATCGTCGGCAAGGCGCACTTCGCCGTGGACCCCAAAGACCCGGACAACGCGATCATCCATGACCTCGAATTTGCGCCGCGCAACGAGCAGGGATTAGTCGAGTTCTCGGCAGACATTTTCTTGCTCCGGCCGGTCGATCCTCGCAAGGGTTCAGGCACCGTCCTGTTTGAGGTTTCCAACCGCGGCGGCAAGGGTATGCTCGCCTTCAACCGGGCGCGTGGTTCTCGCGACCCGCGCACGCCTGAGCAATTCGGCGACGGTCTGTTGATGGAGCGCGGCTATACGCTGCTTTGGGTCGGCTGGCAATTTGACCTTGTCGATAGCCCTAACGTGCTTCGGCTATACGCGCCGGTCGCCTCAGGCATCGATGGTTGGGTGCGTTCGCTAGTCACTCCTCTTGAGCCGATGAAGACATTCTCCGTTGCCGGAGCCGGTCATGTGCCGTATGAAGCGACGGACATCAACGATCCTGACGCGCGGCTGATTACGCGTCAGCACATGGACAGCCCCGGCACGGATATTCCTCGTAACAAGTGGCGTTTTCTCGACTCCTCCACCGTCGAGGTCGACGGCGGCCTGACTCCCGGGCGTTCCTATGAGGTCATCTACCGCTCCAAGGATCCAGGCATCGCTGGACTGGGTCCTGCCGCAATTCGCGACTTTGTGTCGTTCCTCAAATTCGGCATACCCGGCGAAGATGAGGGATTGATGGCCGAGCTGCCGGAAGGCATCGAACGCGCGATCGGCTTCGGCTCGTCTCAAAGCGGACGCTTTCTGCGCCAATACCTCTACGATGGATTCAATGCCGATGAGCAAGGGCGTATCGTCTTCGACGGCGCTTGGCCCCATATTTCCGGCGCCGCGCGCGGCAGTTTCACGCACCGCTTTGCTCAAGCCACGCGCCAAGATCCTTACTATTCCGTCGCCGTGTTTCCTTTTCGTGACTTGACCGACACGGACCCGGTCACCGGCCAAACTGACGGTCTGCTGGCCAAGTACCAGAAGACTGGGGCGATGCCTAAGGTTTTCTACACCGTGACCTCCAGCGAGTATTTTGCCCGCTCGGCCTCGCTCCTCACCACGACGCTAGATGGCATGGCCGAAGCGCCGCTTGCCGACACCTCACGTTTCTACTACATGCCCGGCACGCAGCACGGCAGTGGTTCGGTTCCTCCCGCGCCGCAGAAGCTGTTGCAGAACCGCGCCAACAGCAACGACTACTGGCCCTTGATGCGCGCCTTCCTGGTCAGCTTCGACGAGTGGGTGACCAACGGCAAAGAACCGCCGCCCTCCCGCTATCCGGCAGTCGGCGAACTCGCGGCGCTTGAGGACTTGAACTTCCCGAAGATTCCGCATTTCACGCCGCTCGGCTACCAACGCAAGGCGATGCGTCTCGACTTCGGTCCGGAGTTCCTCGGCAAAGGCATCATCTCGAATCAGCCTCCTGAAGTCGTGGGTCCCAAGTACCCGGCCAAGCTCCCCCAACTCGACATCGACGGCAACGAGGTCGGCGGCGTTCGCCTGCCGTCGATGCAAGTCCCTCTGGCAACCTACGCGGGCTGGAACCTGCCGAAGCCCGAGGTCGCCGACGTCGATGAGAATCTCACCAACACCGGCTCGACCTTGCCGTTCCCGTTCACCAAAGCGCAGCGGCTCGCCTCCCATGATCCGCGCCTCTCGGTCGAGGAGCGTTACGGCACTCGCGAAGCTTACCAGGCTCGGGTCAAAGCCGCCGCCGATCTGCTGGTTGCTGAGAGACACCTGTTGGAGCGAGACGTCGACGCCGTCGTCGGTCAGTGCCTCAAGATGTGGGACTTCGTCGCGTCTCAGTAGGCCGGTTTTTCGCCGGCGCTCTGGCGATATTGAGCGTCAATACTCGTCGGTTTCGGGTCCGAAACGCCCTAGAACGTATAGCGCAGCCCGAACGCCATCGACCGCGGGTTCGTCAGGGTTCGAGAATATTTCCCGAACGAGCCCGAGTTGGTCAGGTCCATGGAAATGGAGACTTCGTTGTCGAGCGACTCCAGGCCAGGATCGAAACTGGTCGAGTTTGTCACGTTGTAGATCTCACAACGGAACTGCAGCGAGTGACCTTCCCAGGGCATCAAGAAGCTCTTCGAAATGCCGAGGTCAACGTTGAAGAATCCGTCGCCGCGGACCGGATTGCGGATGCCGCTCTGGCCAGGTCTCGTCGGCTCGAACGCTGCAAGAGCGGCCGCCGGATCGGCGAAGATGTTCGGACCGCTGTCGCCAACGACGCTGGGTGCGTCCTTGAAGGCGCCGGTCTCGGTCGGGATCTCGCCTTTCGGCGTGGCGAAGCCGAAGATGTTCCAATTGGTCGGCCATTGGCGGCCATTGCCCACGCGCGCGGGCAGGCCGCTGGTGTGACGATAGATTCCGGAGAGCTGCCAGCCGCCAAACACGGCGTTCGCTACCGGTCCCATGTTGCCGCCGAACCGTTGACCGCGCCCGAACGGCATTTCTGCCACGAAGTGAGCGTTGAACTGGTGCAACATGTCGTATTCGGAGACGGCCCGCATCTGTTCGGGCGCCCAAGTGTTGATGATGAGGCCGGCAAACTCCTGCGAGTTTTCCGGGAACGAAGCCAGGTCAATTGACTTGCCCAAGGTGTAATTGAGGTCGAATTGAACGCCGTCGCTGAAGTACTTGCGCAGCGTCGCTTGCCCCGAGTGGTAGGATCCGGAGCCCAGCGATCGCCATGCGGCCAGCGACGCGTACTGCGAATTGAACATCGCGTTCGGACCGAGCGTACTGCAGGAAGGGAAGCACTGGATATCCAGGAAGTTCAAGATATAGGTGTAGTCAGGCGCGAGGCCCTGATACATCTCATAGATGCCCTGTGTCGCCGTAAGTCCTTCGGTACCGCTGCCCACGCCGGTTCCCGCGGCGCCCGGCCAGAACTTCTCCCAGAAGGGCTCAGGCGAAACTTGGTCGACGGGAGTCCCCGCCGCGACATGATCCGCCAAAGCGTTGGCCGCTTCGAAATACGTTTGCCCAGACTCCGGATCGCGCAGATTAGTCGGCATGGCCAAGTCCGATTGCACGAGCGTGCGGCGGCTTAGACGGCCTACATAGCCGAGCTCCAGCAAGAAGCCGCGGCCAAACTCCCGGCTAATGCTGAAGTTCAGCGGGATGCTGTACGGCGGCACTATCGAGTCATCAATCGCATTGGTGATCTGGAAGCTGTCAGGCTGCAATTGCGGGAATCCGCCCTCAGGAGCGCCAGGAATTAGGCTGGTCGGAAAGTCGCTTAACCCCGTAATGCGCGGCGCCGTCGAGGAGTTGAGGACGCCGGACGGGTTGGAGATCTGCGTCGAGAATCCCAAGGCCGACGCGGCGAAGCGATTCATCATGCTCTGGCCAAAGACGTCGTAGAAGATGCCTGCTCCGGCCCGAATCACGGTCTTGCCCGGATCTCCAAAGAGTTTCCCGAGCAGCCCATCCGTAAACTGCGGAGAGTAGGCGATGGCGAAGCGCGGCGCGAACGCGGTCTTGGTGGACTTGTAGAGTCCGCGTCCGGTGCGCGAAGCCAGGTCCCAAGAGATGGCGCCCGCTTCGGTTTGGCTGCGTCCCTGGTCTGCCAACATGGCGCGGGCGCCGACCCATTCGGCCAAAGGAATGCTCGGGGAGGTCTGTATGCCGTTCGCCTCATGTACGGCGGGCATGTACGACCAGCGCCATCCGCCAGTCACCGTCAGCGATCGCGTCGGACGCCACGAGTCCGTTACATAGAGTTCCAGTTCATTGTTGATGTAGTTGCGAGTAACCGGCGCTCCGAGCGGCAGCACATTGCCGTCCACGTCGTAGCGATAGTTGGCGTCGCCGCGCGAAGCGATGCCGAGAACCGCGACCATCGCATCGCGATAGGCCGAGCTGAAGCCTTCGTCAATGTCGGGCGGCAGAAGTTCATCCCCGGCGGAAGCTAACCAAGAGCTGTTCAGCGTCACCAGATGCCACGAACCGTCCGCGTTGCGCTGACGATTTTCGACGTGCCGGTAGACGCCGCCGAAGCGGGTCGAGTGCCGTCCATGTAGCCAGGCTGCGTCTTGTCGGATCGTTTGCACGGGCAGTATCCGCGTCACGCCGTTGGTCAAGCCGAGCGGGGTGTCCAAGCCGCGGAACTCAATGCCGTTGGCGCTTTGAATGCCGGTGCGCTCGTCGCCCTGGCGAGTGTAACCATAGCGCGTGGCTAAAGAGAAATCGGGGCTCAAAGAGATATCGAAGCCCACCGCGATGCCCTTGCTGTTGTCGAGCAACACGCTGTTGGGACTGTTGCCCGGGAACTGCGGCGCGTCGTTCAAGCGGTCGCTTTGCAGTTGGCCCCGGACGAAAAGACGGGCGGTGCCGTTCCTGTCGAGGTTGTAATCCAACTTCGCAATGTACGTCTCGCGATCGTCAGCTACCGGAAAGACAAAGCGGTAACCCTGAATGTTCAGGCCGTCGCCCACCGTGGAATCGTTAGGCATCGGGTAATACGTATTGAAGATGTCGAGTGCCGCGGCGCTGGGTCCGATGCCGAGCGGATCGATCTGCTGGCGACTCGCATCGGAATTCAGCGAGTCGACTGAGCCGTCCGGACGCAGGTACTGAACTGTGCCCTGACGCAGTGCTGCGCTGGGTACCAAGCGCAGGGTCGAGTCTTCGCTAGCATCACGCCGGAGTTCAGCGTTGGCGAAGAAGAACAACCGATTGCGGACAATCGGGCCGCCGACCGAACCGCCAAATATATTGCGAATCAGCTTGGCCCGTTCCACACCGGACTGATTGTTGAAGAAACTGTTGGCGGCGGTCACCGTGTTGCGGTGATGCTCATAAAGCGAGCCATGTACCTCGTTCGTACCGCTCTTGGTGATCAAGGAGATCTGCGCGCCGGATGAGCGGCCTTCGGAGGCGTCCGCGTTGAGCGTGGTGACACGGAACTCTTGTACGGAGTCCAGGGTCGAGCGCAGAACGCTAGTGAAAGCGAAACGGTTCTGTTGATCGTTCACATCCACGCCATCGAGCGTCACGTTCGACTGGTCGGCGCGACTGCCGTTCACATTACCGGCACGACGGTCCTCGCGCAGCGTATCCGTATCACCGATAAAGGTGACGCCCGGTTGCAGCGAAAGCATATTGATGACGTTGCGGGCGTTGAACGGCAGCTCCACGATGGCGCGTTCGTCGATCGCGTGGCCCAGCGACGCATCCGTCGTATTCATGGGATTCGACGTGGCCTGGATCTCAATTACCTCTCCCACTTGACTGATGCTGGTGAAGGCGATCGGCAAGGTCGCCGGCTGCCCGACCGAGACCACGACGTCATTGACCTTGACTCCTACGAATCCCTCCGCTGTTGCCGAAACTTGGTACTGCCCAGGAGGAATCTGCGGGAATTCGTAAGCTCCGAACTCGTCCGATGTCGCCGCAAGGGCGAGACCAGCTTCGGGTTGCAGCAGTTCGACGGCGGCTCCGGCTATAACGGCCCCAGAGGGATCAAGGACAGTTCCGCGAAGCGAGGTTGTGCCTTGCCCCCAGAGAGCACCCGAAGACAAAGAGAGCGAGACGACGAAAAACGCCGCAGAACGAAGAACCCGCATTACCACCTCGCGGCATCCCGAGATGGATGCCTATATTGCGAGGTTCCAGCAGGAAGGTGGACTTGCCGATTAGTAGAATGCCTGGTTCCGGGACCTGAAATCGCCCCAGGACTCAGGTCGTGAACCAGAATAGCCTAGGCCACCCCGCCCAAGTGGGAGAGTGATTCCATCGATGCTATCCGTTTCGTCTGGAGCGGTCAAGCCCGCCTGTGTGCTATTCGCCACTGATGAGGACATTCCGTCCCCAGATCGCGGTACGACCCCAAATGGCGGTGCGACCCCAGATGGCCGTCTCACTTTCCGCGCTATCGCGGCCCCAAATGGCGGTTTCATCTTCGGCGCCATCGCGGCCCCAGATGGCGGTTTCGCCTTCTAGGATGGCCCGGCCCCAAATCGCCGTGCTGTTCTCGATGAAACTGCGGCCCCAGATCGCAGTGGAGCCTTCCGCAGTGTTGCGACCCCAGATAGCCGTGGAACCCTCGGAAGCATCCCT
>CAZYOX010000108.1:0-11825 GCA_964649285.1 uncultured Bryobacterales bacterium
CCTTCGACCTTTGGGTTATGAGCCCAACGAGCTACCAGACTGCTCCACCCCGCACACCCAATATAGCGAACGTGACGCCGGGGTGTCACGAATGTTTCATACGTTTGGCGCGTGACGTGTTGCGGCGGCGCTGTTCGTCGATCGATTCTTTTTCTTCTTGCCGTTTACCGAGTTTCTCGAGGTCTGCTTGGACTTTGCGGTAGTTGTCGTACCGTTGCTTGTCGAGGGCGCCGGATTCGAGCGCCGCCGTTACGGCGCAGCCGGGTTCCGCAGAGTGCGAGCAGTCGCGGAAGCGGCATTGCTCGCTGAGCGATTCCACGTCGGCGAAGGACTGCTCGACGCCCGTTCGCGACCAGGGTTCCACGGCGCGAACGCCTGGGAGGTCCATGAGCAGCCAACCGTCTTTGGTCATCAACAAATCGCGGCCGACGGTGGTATGCCGGCCGCGGCCGTCGCTCTGACGCACGGCTCCGACCTGGCGTTCCTCGGTACCCAACAGACAGTTAATCAGCCGAGACTTGCCGACCCCGGAAGAGCCCATGAAACCAGCGGTGTCGCCTGCCTTGAGCACGCGACGGACTTGATCGATGCCGTCTTGCTGTAAGGCGCTGGTTGGCAGCACAGGAGCGCCGTTGGCGATTGCCTCGACTTCAAGCACGCGCTCAGCGGCATCCGGACAGACGTCAGCTTTGTTCAATACGACCACGGGCCGCGCTCCGCTCTCGAAGGCGATGACCAGAAAACGTTCGATGCGCCGCGGATTGAAGTCGCGATCAAGCCCGGCGACGATGAAGACTACGTCGATGTTGGCGCCCAAGACCTGCGAGACGGTTTCTTCTCCTGGGGCTTTGCGAACGATCTGAGTGCGGCGCGGCAGAACGTCTCGCACGGTGGGCGGGTTAGGTTCGAAAGCGACCCAATCTCCGGTGACGGGCCGTGTCTCAGGATCGCGAATCAACTTGCCGCGGGCTGGCGCTTCAAACGCGCCATCCGCGGTCCACACGGTGTAGAAGCCGCGATGCGTGCCGAAGACCCTGCCTGGCGTGAGATTCGCGGATGAAAATTTCGCTTGCCAGGCCTGTTCGGTGAAAGCATTCCATCCCAGGGCTTGAAGCGTCATGTATTCCGCAATTGACTTTCAGCATAGGCGCTCGTGTTGCGCCTAGCAAGAAGGCTAGGGCAGGGCGGGTTGCCAGATTGCCAGGTCGCCGCCGTCGGTGGCCGTTGCTAGAATCTTGCAGTCGGCCGCAAAGCCGGCGGCAGTGACGCGGCCTGCATGAGGAATGGCGATTAAGAGCGTCCCGTCAATTGCATTGCGCACTTCCGCAGCCGGCTGATCGCCTGCGGAGGAGTGCAGCGAAGTCCACAAGCCCGACGGACAACGATCCAGAGACAGTAGGTTATCGGTCATTTCTTTCTGCGCGCGGACGCTGCGCGAAGGGACGTCCCATAGCGTCAATGTCTCGCCGCCATATGCGACGAACTCTAGACCGTTGCCGCCAAAACGAAGCGCGGTTGCGCCGGGAGCAGCTTGCTTGAGTTGCTCGGAGGTATCCTGCTTCAACGCTGAGAAGGTCACCACCCCTTCCGCGTCGATCGACGCTAACAGCGGCGCCGTTTGGCTGAAAGTCAGGTCACGAGGCCCTTGCTCCGGGCCGCTGAAAACCTCCGACACTCCGGCGTTCTGCAAGTCCCAAACGCGGAGTGTGCGGTCGCCGGAGCCTGTAGCCAGGTAACGTGAGTCGCCGCTAAAGGCGATCGCCGTCACTTGATCGGCGTGGGTCAGTCTTCGGAAAACTTCAAAGGTCGCTGTATCCCACAGCAGCGCCTCTTTGCCCCCGGCCGTTGCGGCGGCCCAGCGGCCGTCGGGGCTGAGTTGCACGTCAACCGGTTCACCCGGAAGTCCCTTAAATGAGCCCAGCGTCGTGCCAGTCAGGACGTCGATAAGCTGAATCGCCGCAGCATCGGCGACGAGAAGCCGCCGGTCGTCAAACGAAAAGTCCAAGCTGGAGGCGACGCTGCGGAGAGCGATGGTTCTCAGCAAACGATAGCCGCCTAGGTCAGGCCCCGCGACCGCTGCCTCCGAAGCCGCGATGCTTGATTGGCTTGCCGGCGGACCGGAGATGAACTGTAGTCCGAGATAAAAGACAGTGATCAACCCAGCGGCAACGAATAGCATTCTCCTGCGCCGTTGGGCGCGGACCTCGGGAGTAAGGGGCTCAGAAGCCGCCTCGTTCGGCGCGACAGGCGCCGTGAAGACGACGCCGGAGTCCGAGGCAAGGACTTGCAGAGCAAGCCGAAACTGTTCGGCAGACTGAAAGCGATCGTTCGGATCTTTGGCCATCGCCCGCAGAATGATGTTGCTCAAGCCCACGGGCATGTCGGGACGTAACTCGATCGGCGGGGTCGGCGTCTCGCTGACGGCCGCTTGAAGCAGCGCGTAGGTGTTGTTGTAGGGGAACGGCTTGCGTCCGGTCACGAGTTCATAGAGCACGGCGCCGAAGGAGTAGATGTCGGTGCGGTGGTCCACGTCAGAGCTGCCGCGGGCTTGTTCAGGCGAGATATAAAAGAGGGAGCCGACGACGCAGCCCATTTGGGTCAACTTGGGATCCTTCGTCTCTTTGGCCAGACCAAAGTCCATGAGCTTGACCCGCCCGTCGGGGGTGACCATGATGTTCTCGGGCTTGACGTCACGGTGGGTCACGCCCTGGCCGTGGGCGTAGTCCAATGCCTCAAGCGACAGTATGCCGAAGCGCAAGGCCGCCTCGATGTTGGCAGCTCCGGCAGCTATGGGGCGGTCGAGAGAACAGCCCTCGACCAACTCCATAATCATGACCAGCTCTTCTTTAGCCCAAAAGGCGTTGTGGACCAAGGCGATGCCGGGATGGTCGAGCTTGGCTTGCAACTTGATTTCGCGTTCGAACCGTTCGGCCGGAGCTTCGGAGTCGGCACGGCGGGCGAGCAACACCTTCATCGCTTCCACGCGACCGGTGATCGCGTGTTCAACGCGAAAAACTCGCCCGGCTCCCCCTGAGCCGACGACGTCGACAATACGGTAGTCGCCGACCCGCTCTCCGATTTCGAAGCTCATCGCGCAATTGTGAGAGCCTTCGGCCCTGTGAATCACCCAGACTCGGAACGTTGGATGAAGAAGTCGTTCGGGAGACCTGCGACTCCGCTTTCAGTCTAGAAAGCCGTCACAAGCGGGACAGGTGAGCAAAACCACCTAGTTCCGCGGGTGGAATGCACCGAAGAACGATTTGGCGTGCAGCGAGGAGCCGGCGATGGTTGCGCTATCATCCGTGCGATGGGCGAAGCGTTGCTGCTCGGCGTTCTGGCGATCGCTAGCCTGTCGTATTTTGCATGGAAGTCGCGCCAGCGCTTGGCGGGTCTGGCGAGGGCGCCTGGAAGGCTCAGGTACGACGCTCTAGGCGGACGTCTGGAGCGGGTATTTCGCGAAGTCCTGCTGCAATCTCGCGTGATCCGCGACCGGCCGCTTGCCGGGGTACTGCATGCGCTTGTCATGTGGGGCTTCCTGGTATTCGCTTGGGTCAGCCTGGAACACTTGGCGGTCGGCTTCACCGGCCTGGAAAATGCCGCCAGGAACGACTCTTGGTACGGCGCCTTCGCCGCGATATGGGCGGCCCTGGTTTTGGTCGGAATCTTAGGACTGGCGGTTAGGCGTTTCGTCTTCCGGCCCAAAGCGCTGGGCAAAGTTTCCGGTGGTTCGGCTATTGTGGCGGCGCTGATCGTGGCCTTAATGCTCACCTATCTAGCAGGGTGGCGCGGTTTCGAGGCAGGGTCGGCTCCATGGCGCGTGAGCTGGTGGCTTCACACGCTGTCGCTGTTCGCCATGTTGTGGGTGATTCCTAATTCGAAGCATCTGCACCTCTTTCTGGGGCCGTTTAGTGTGTTCTTTCGCGGCAGTGACCTAACCAGCGCAACGCGACCGCTACGTGAGGATGACGACGACGATCTCGGATTGGCTACGTTTGCCGATCTCTCGAAGAAAGACATTCTGGACGTCAACTCCTGCGTGGAGTGCGGGCGATGCATGGATGTATGCCCTGCGACCCAAACTGGAGGATCGCTGAATCCCAAAGAAGTGATTTTGCAGATGCAGCGTGGCTTGCTGTCGCGGCCCGGCAGCGACGCTCACGTAGCAGGCATGAGCGCCGAGGTAGAAGCAGGTAAGGCCTGGGTCGCGGAGCAAGACTTGTTCCAATGCTTGACCTGCGGCGCCTGCGAGCAAGCGTGTCCGGTGGGCATCGAACACGTCGGCGCGAAAATCGTCGACCTTCGTCGAGGGTTGGTGAGTGAAGGCAGGACGCACAGCAATAAGCTTGCTGACTTATTCCGGACGATGGAGCGTTCGCCGCACAACGCTTGGGGAGCGCCGCTGCAGACGCGAACGAAGCTGATCGAATCGGGCGCGTTTCCGATCTTTGACGGTTCGCAAGAGTGGTTGCTGTGGCTGGGATGTGGGTGCAGTTACGATGCGCACGGCAATGACGTGGCGCGGGCGATGGCCAAACTGCTTGAGGCGGCCGGCGTCACTTGGGGCGTGCTGAAGAAGGAGACGTGTTGCGGCGACCTGGCTAGAAGAACCGGCAATGAATACCTCTACATGGAGATGTCCGGCAAGGCCATGACGTCGATCTTGGAGACTGGCTCCAAGAAGTTGGTCACCTGCGATCCGCACTGTTGTCGCACGCTCGCCGTGGATTACGAACAGAGCGAGGAGTGGCGGCACGCAGGCATTGAAGTTTTGCATCACACCGAGCTGCTGGAGCGCTTGTCGCCGCGTCTGTCCCTGGCGTCCGTTGCGCAAGGCAGTACGACCTACCACGATCCTTGCTATTTGGCGCGGGGCAGGGGAGTGACGCAACAACCAAGGCGGTTGCTGGCATCGGCGGGCGTGCCCTTAGCGGAAATGGAGCAACGCGAGATGCGCACGTTTTGCTGTGGAGCGGGCGGCGGGCAGCTCTTTATCGCCGATGACTCGCTTGGCGCTGACAGGCCGCGCATCAACCATCGCCGATTCGAACAGGCCTTGAACACAGGGGCCGAGACGGTCGCCGTGGCGTGCCCCTATTGCGCCATCATGCTCGATGATGCGGCAGGCCACGCTAACCGCAAAGACGTCCAAATCGTGGACATCGCTGAGCTGCTGGCATCGCGGCTAACGAACTAAACTGAATCGAACTCGACCCGCGCCCCGTCGGCGATCGGCGTCTGCTCCAGGACGGTGATGCCGAAGCCCTCGAGCCCGACGATCTTGCGTGGGCGATTGGTCAGTAGCCGTATGCGGCTTAAGCCGAGTTCCGACAAGATTTGTGCGCCGATGCCGGCCCGATACTGTAGGCGGCTGGTTTGCTTCCCGGTAAGAGGTCCGATCGTGTTCTGATACTCCACTTGGATTTTGCCGAGTTCCTGGCCGGGGACAGATTCGATACCGAAGCCAGCAGCGCTTTGGTGCAGATAGACGAAGACTCCGCGGCCTTCGGCGGCGATCTTGGCTAGTGATGCGTCAATGAGATCCCTGGAATCGAGGGTGCTTGTACCGAACACATCGCGAAAGAAGTTATTGGAATGCACTCGAACCAGGCAGGAGTCCCCTTCGGCGGGATTTCCGAGAACCAGTGCAATGTGAGTCTCGGAATCGAGCAGGCTGCGGTAAGCGATGGCTCGGAACGTGCCGAAGCGCGTGTCGACGTCGCCCTCGGCGTAACGCTCCATGTAGCGTTCCGTTTCCAGGCGGTAGCGGATCAGCTCGGCCACGCTGATCATCTTCAGGTTGTGCCGTTTGCAGAATTCAACGAGTTCGGGCACGCGGGCCATCGTGCCGTCCTCGTTCATGATTTCGCAGATGACGCCGGCCGGGATCAAGCCGGCCATGCGGGCAAGATCCACAGAGGCCTCCGTTTGTCCGGCGCGGACTAGAACGCCTCCCTGTTGGGCGCGGAGCGGAGCTATGTGGCCAGGCCGGGCTAGATCCTTGGGATTGGAAGCGGGGTCAATGGCTACTTGGACGGTATGTGCGCGATCGGCCGCGGAAATTCCGGTGGTAATTCCTTCGGCGGCATCGATCAATTCGCAGAATGCCGTGCCGAACCGCGATGTGTTGTTGGGGCTAGCGAGCGGAATCTGCAGGCGGTCAAGGCGCTGCGGCGTTAGCGCCAGGCATATCCAGCCGCGGCCGTGGGTGGCCATGAAGTTGATGACTTCGGGCGTCACGTGCTCGGCGGCAATCGTGAGATCGCCTTCGTTTTCACGATCTTCATCGTCGACGACGACGACCATGCGACCAGCGCGGATCTCGTCTAACGCTTCAGGTATCGATGCAAAGGACACGATTCAAATCTTACCAGTGAGGCGCCACAAACCTCAGGGCCGCTTGCGGACCAGCGTAAGGCCGTCGGCGACGTGCACCATCACCGACTCGACGCGCGGATCGGCCAAGATGTGCTCGTTGCAGGCGCGGATAGCGACCGTGTCTGGCGACTGGTCCGTGTCGTCAATCACCTGGCCGTTCCACAACACGTTGTCCACCGCCAATACACCATTCGGCCGGAGGCGGGGAACAATCGCTTCGTAGTAGGAGATGTAGTTGGTCTTGTCGGCGTCGATGAAGGCGAAATCAATCGAAGTTTCGGCAGGCAAAGATGCGAGGGAGTCGACGGCGGGTCCGAGAGTCAGCCGTACGCGATCGCTCAAACCAGCGCGTTCCCAATAGCGACGGGCGACCTGGGTGAATTCTTCACTGACGTCATAGCAGAGCAGCTTACCGCCAGGGACCAAGCCGCGGGCGATCTGAATGGAGCTATGGCCGGTGAAGACGCCGATCTCGACTGCGGTCTGGGCCTCGAGAATCGTTGTCAACAGGCGCAAGAACGTGCCCTGTTCGGGGGCGGTTTGCATGCGGCTGGCATCGCCGAAGAGAGCGACGGTCTCTTCCCGAAGCTCTTCCAGGATCAAGTCATCGGGGCTACGATGGCGGCCTAAATATCCGTATAGTTCGTCAGTAAGAGGCGTAAGTTTGGACACCACTTCAAGCTATCACTGATCGGCAGCAAGAAAGTCGTCCGATTCCGAGTCAGCGAATCTATAACCTACTCCGGGTTCGGTGAGGATGTAGCGGGGCCGCGAGGGATCGCGCTCGATCTTCTGCCGAATATGGCCGATATGAACGCGCAGCGTCTGTACGTACTCGCCATGATAAGGTCCCCAAACCGCGTCTAGGATGGCCTCCTGAGCCTGTACGGCGCCCCGGCGCACCGCGAGAAATAGAAGGATGTCGTATTCCTTGCGGGTCAGGGCAACCGGTTCATTGCCGAGGGTGACTTTACGGCGGGCCCCGTCGATGCGCAGCTCTCCGCAGACGATTTCGGGGGCGCCAATTTCGGCGGACCGCGACCTTCGTAGAAGCGCTCTGACGCGCGCTTTGAATTCCTCGCCGCGCAGCGGCTTGGGAAGAACATCGTCGGCGCCTTCGTCGAGTGCGCGGACCAGAACTCGCTCGTCAGAACTCGGCGCCACTGCCAGTATCGGGTAGGCATACATCTCGCGGATGTGCCGGCACAAGCCTGCGCCGTCCGTATCGCCGACCTCGAGGCAAAGGAGGATTAGGGAGGGCTCCCAGTTAGAAAGTACCCCGATGGCCTCTTCGGCCAGGGCCCGGTGACGGACTTCATGCCCCTCGTCCTCCAGCAGACTCCGTACTCTTGCGGCAGCGTCCGGTTCGCCCCCAATGAGCAGGATGCCCGTGGCGGCGGATCGGCGGCCTTCATTTAGACTTGCGGCGGGAAAGGACACGGATCGGCTGAAGTAAGGATTGCCATGGTATCAAATGGATCCAGAGCAGCTAAACATTATGCTGTTTAATGCCCTGATTAAAGGTGTTGAAAATCCCCATTTAACCGTGAAAATGGAACAAGCCAGACGACCGCAACCGTTGCAGGGGGTTCCCCCTACGGTGAACAACGACTCGCCCAGCATATGCTCGGGGCAGTCCTAGGCTAGGGGAAGATCTATGCCTGCCAAGTCACACACGCCGATTAGCGGATTCCTGGCCCTAGCAGTTTCGGCTGTGGTGTTCGGTCTCGGATACTGCCTGCGGCACGCCCGAGGTTTCCTCGCCACGGAACTGCGACGAGGGCTCAGCCCGACGAGCCTCCTTACGCCAGCTTTTCTCTCGACTGGTTTAAAGGCGAATGTCGAGGGACAGCGGCGCCGAATGGTTCGGACGCAGATGTTCGAGGCCTGCGTGCAGGCGCCGTAGTTCTTCAATCTTGGCTCGTAAAGCTTCCAATTCGGCTAACAACCGCGAGCGCGCCGCCCGCCCGCTTCGCAAGGCGGACTCCAATTCTTCGGTGCCGAGTGACGGTATAGGGCGAGCAGCTAGCGCTTCCAGCGCGACGCGCCTCTTCCCCAGCAGTTCCCCGTAGCGGCCAAGCGAGGCGCTCGTCAGCTCATCGCTTGCTTGCGCCAAAGTTTTTTCTAGGTCGCGCATCGCCTGCGTTAATCGTTGTTCTTGTCGGTTGGTTCGAATAACCGCGTCAGCAGGTCCTGCTGCGACTCTAATTCCGCCAAGAGGACGTCAGCTGCCGCGAACCGCTCTTCTAGGTTCTTCATCCACAGATCGACTCGCTCCTGTGCCGCGGCGATTTGCGCCTGTAGGGTCTTGTCTGATTCGCGGAGAAATTGGACCGCTGTCTGAATCTGACCGTTCATGGGATCCGACAGGTTGTTCAGCCGTTGGTAGGCCGCGCCCGCGAAGCCCGATGTGGTATCGCCCAGGAAGTACAGAACTCCCGCGAAGTCGTTGGCGGCTGTTTTGCTGAACTTGGCTGGGTCGAAGCTGAGGACGCCTTGGTCGTTTAGTTCGAGTCCCAGGTCGGCCATTGAGAAGACGGAGCCATCTCCCAACCGGCCGGTTAGCTCGCGAAGAGCAGACTGCGTTTCTCGGATGAGGGTCTCCCCGGAAAGGATGCCGGCGTCGTCGCCGATATGAGAGACGACCCGCGAAAAAACCGCGTTGTACTGGGCGGCCACGGAGGTCAAGGCGCTTGAGAGGCCGGCAATATCGGCCTTGGCCGCTATGGTCGCCGTCCCCGTCCCGACGATGGTCAACGTGAGGCCAGGAGAGAAGTCGACGATCGTATTGCCTGAGTTGGTCACCTCGAAGCCGTTGACGGTGAAGACGGCGTCTGAGCCTTGATTCACCTGGGTGAGCAACTCTTGGTCTTCGCTATTGGTCAGGCTCAGGGGGGCGCGGCCGGTATCGTCGGCCGTTAGAGTCAGGTGATATTCGGAAGCTTGAGGGTCGCTGCTGGTGTTGATGATGGTCGCCTGCACACCCAGTCCGCTGCTGTTGATGTGATCGCGGAGACCCTGTAGCGTGTTCTGCCGTCCAGGCTGACTCAGGTCGATAACGGTGATCTGCCCGCCGACGGTCAACGTAAACAGTCCGTCTTCAGCAAGCGTCTCGGCCGTCAAGTCGGAGATGCCGACTGTCGAGATCTCTTGGGCTGCCGTCGCGGCGGAGGCGACGTCCAGATCAAAAGCAATCGCGCTGGCCGTACTGGTCACTGCCATGGTTGCGACGGACGGATCGGTGGAACTCGCCGCAATCGCGCCTTGGGCCGCTCGCACGCCCAGCGCTGAGAAGGCGTCCCGGAGCGCGCGAACGTCGGACGCCAAGTTGCCGAGTTCTTGCTGCTTGGCGAGTTGGACGGCCTGCTCAGTTTGGAGATTCTGAACCGGCAGGTTGGCGACAGTAAACGAACGTTCAAGTAATGTCTGAAAATTTTCAGAAAACTTGCTGATTCCAGTAAAGCTAATTGGCGCAGCAATGCTCATCTCATGTGCCGCTCCTCAGAGCGTCCACGCCCTCGGGCGGCTTCCTGCTGAGGTGACTTCCGCGACCGGCTCCTGCAGAGATTCCTCCAATGCGCCGCGACACTCATGCCAGCCTTCGAGGAGTTCTTGCAACAATCTCCGCACTTCGGCGAGCGGCTCGGCCTTCCGTTCAGCATGTCCGGTAAGGAGCCTTTCTTGGATGTAATCGTAGAGTCTGGCCAGATCCTTAGCGATTGGTCCGCCTGCGTCCTTGTCCAAAGATCCTTGTAGTTCGACAATGATCGCCATCGCTCCGCCAATGGCCGCTCCTCGCTCCTGCGACTGCCCGGTTTCCAGTGCATCCACTGCGCGAGTAACCCGAGCGATAGCCTCGGAATAGAGCAGGCAGACTAACTCCACGCCCGTTTGGTGGAGAATTTCGTTCTCGGCGTATAGATCAGAAACCATAGCCGTTCGGCTCAGGCCAGCCGCTCGCCTGGGCCGAGACTCTTGAGGACTTCGGCCATGCGGATCACCGATTCGGAGGGAATCTGGCGAATGACTTCGTCCGTCGCGCGGTCCACGATGCGGATCAAGGTGTCGCCGCTGTTCTGATCGATGGCGAAGCGGACCTCACTGCCGACGCCCACGCCCCCGCCGTCGTTTAGAGCCTTGACCGCGCGGGCTATTTCCCGATGCTTCGCCGCTTGTTCCGCACTGGGCGCTTCTGGGAGGTCGGAAACAATCTTGGCGGCGCCAGCGAGTTGTATCTCAGCGATGCTCATAGGGCGTCCTCCTTGGTTCGCACCACGGTGTCGGAGGAGATGTCTCCGCCGTCAGCGTTCTTATCGACCGCCGGGGAAGCAGCTTCAGAGGTTTTTTTGTCGGGCCGGGCTAAGCCTCAGCCTTGCGGTAGGCTTCGTCGAGCAACTCGACAACGTGCATCACGCGCTGGTTGCGGCCATACATCTTGGCCCCGGCTTGCAGTTGGATCATACAGCCCGGGTTAGCGGTGACGATCAGGTCCGCCCCGGTCGAATCCGCCATGCGCATCTTGTTTTGCAGCAGGTCGAGCGACATCTCGGTGTGCTCGATGTTGTAGACGCCAGCGCTGCCGCAGCATATCTCGCTGAGCGGCAGTTCACGGAAGTCTAAGCCGGGAACGGCCTTGAGCAGAGTTCGCGGAGCGTCCTTGACCTTTTGGCCGTGCAGTAAGTGGCAAGAGTCCTGGTAGGTGGCCGTGACGCGCATCTCACCGAAATTGCGATTGAAGTCGATGGAGGCGAGAAACTCGGAGACGTCTTTTAGATTGGCGGAAAATTCCTCGGCGCGATGTTTCCATTCCGTGTCGCCCACGAACAGCTCCGGGTATTCCTTGAGCACGGAGCCGCAGCCGGCGGCGTTGGTGATGACCGCGTCAAATCCCTTGCCGGCGACTGCCATGATGTTCTGCTTGGCCTGCTGCCGGCCCAAATCGCGTAGCCCGGCATGGACGTGGAGGGCGCCGCAGCAGCCCTGCTCCGCGGGCAGAACGACCTCGCAGCCGTTGCGTTGCAGCACGCGCACGGTCGCTTCGTTCATCCGCGCGAATGAGACGTTGGCAATACATCCAGCTAGAAAAGCGACACGATATTTCTTCTCGCCGATGGCTGGGTAGACTTTGCCGACCTTGCTAAAGAAAAAGGGAAGCTGCGCGGGCGGGGCAAATACCTCAATTTGGTGCAGCTTGGGGCTGATGAGTTTCAGCAGTCCGCTCTTGCGCGCCAGAGTTTGCAGACCGGTGACTTGGCCGAACCAGGCTCCGTATCCGGCGATCGTCAGCAAGGTCGGGCTCAACAAAAGCTTTTCGTAGAGGAACCGCTTGAGCGCGCTGGGCGGCCGTTGGGCGGCGATCTGCGAGCGAGCCGCCTCGACAAGCTTGCCGTATTCGACGCCCGAAGGGCAGGCGCTTTCGCAGGCACGGCAAGCCAAGCAGAGCTCAATAT
>CAZYOX010000109.1:0-11773 GCA_964649285.1 uncultured Bryobacterales bacterium
GGAAGCCGACAGCCGAATCGAAAGTTTCGCGAACGATCACATCCCGCGCCGTCTAGTTAAAGCGCTGCTCCGGCTCGGCGAGCGCTTTGGAGTACGCTCCGGCTCGGCGACTATCCACCTGATGCCGTTGACTCACGAGTTGCTCGCTCGCCACGTGGGCACTTCCCGCGAGATCGTCACGCAGCACATGAGTTATCTGCGGAAGCAAGGCCTGCTGGATTACTCCCGCGCCGGCCTCGAATTCGATCCCACGAAGCTTCGCGAAAGCCTGGACACGATTCGCTAGCCGTCCCGTTTATTAGAAGTCTAGGCGGATGACCATCTGGTAGGTCCTGCCCACTCCCTCGCCTCGGACGATGCCGAACGCAGCGTCTTCGACTGTCGAGAACGGCGCATCCCAATTGCGGTTTCCGAAGACGTTAATCATATCGAGGCCGAATTCTAAGGCTGCGCCCTCGGCGACGTTTACCGCCCGAGCCAATCGAACATCCCACTGCTGGTAGCCACGGATTCGAAAAGCGTTGCGGCCGACGTTGCCCTGCCTCGTTTCATCGAAGTTTGTCGGCACAACGGCGGTAAAAATAGTGGGGTCAAAAGCGAAGCGGCCCGTCAGAGTTCTTCCGTCAGGCAAGGTGAACGTCCGTACCTCAGCAGGGTCCAGCGCCCGGAACGGCGCCGTCACGTCGGGGCGGCCGACGCGGACAAATGTGAACGTCGGATCTTCCCGTTGGCGAATATCCAGGGGCAATCCGGAGCGCAATCGCCACACGCCGCTCACGCTCCAACCGTCGAACATGGCCAAACGGCTGGACCAACTCCGCGGCAGTCGCGGTTCCCAGACCCAAGATGCAGCGAAACTGTGCCGGCGATCGAAGGCCGAAACTGCCCAATTCTCCGTAGACAACCCTTCGCCGACAACGCTGGAGCCGTTATCGTCTGAGCGCGACCAGGCATAACCCAGGTCGAAGGCCAGTCCCCGCCGCAGATAACGATTCAGCCGTACTTGCAGCGAGTTGTATCTCCCGCTCCCGCTCGATTCAAACTGCCTCACGTTCCGCAACGACGTGAACTGCCGCATATTGCGGATGCTCGAGAACGGGAAGGCGAAATTTCGGAAGAACTCGTTGAGTTCTCGCTGGCGCTGCAGCCGTACCGAGCGCGTCCCAACGTACACAACGCTCAAATTGAGGCCGCCCGGCAGGGGGCGCTGTAATCCAAAATTCCAGTGATGCGCTAACGCATTCCGGAATTCCCTGTCGAAAACCAGGATCGGGTAGGCCGGGCGGCTGGAGATGATCGGGTCTCGGGGATCGTTGACGGGGATCCCAGCCAGAGGGCTATGGAAAATTCCCCCAGTACCGGGATACTCGAAACGGTTGTCGATGCTGAAAGGCGGATAGGTCGCCTGGAACAGCGCCGCAGCGCTTGATCCCGCGAACGCCCCGAAATCATAGAACTGGCCGTAAGACGCTCGCACGGCCGAACGTCCCGACGGTCCGAACAACGCCCGGCTCCATAGTCGATCCGACGTCGGCGACCAGGCGATGCCTACGCGCGGCACGAACTGCCTGCCGTTCGATTCCACCGTGGAACGGGGCAGAATGCCGCGGTTGCCGTCACGGTCTCCCGGAAAAATCAGACTGTCCAGCGTATCGGGGAATCGCTCACTCTCTAGACCAGGACGGAAAGCGGCGATACGGTCTTGCGTATCCACGGCTGGCGGCTGCGACTCAAAGCGCATGCCTACGGTGAACCGCAAGCTGCTTAGCGGCCGCAATTCCGCTTCGCCGTATACCGCAAACTCCCGCCACTGGAGGTTCAGGTCCCGCGGCGTCGTCACGCGATACTGCCCAATCCTGCCCAACAGCAGATCGCGCAATCCATTGGTCCGAGCCTGGGGCGGCGAAGGTGGTGACGGAAAGCTGATGCTGCCCGCAGGATTTTCACTGTTCTTGAATGGCCAACCACCCTCTTGATACGAGGCGCCAAACCGGGCCGCGTAACCGCCTCGTCTCCACTCCAAATCGTGGCGTAGCTGCCAAGTCGTCTGCACCGACTGTTCTGACCGCAAAAACGGCGCCAGCAGCAAGCGTAGGCCGCCCGCATCGTCGTAGAGCGTCACGTCGGGGATTGTTGGCGGGTCTGCCCCAAACTGCGCGAAATCGAATCCAAACTGATTTGCCCTTACATCTCGGTAGTCCTCCATGCCTTGCCATAGTTCGATGGAAAGGCGGTGTCCCGAGACCTGGGTCGTTTGTACGAGTTCTGCCGAGGGCGTATGCTGCAGCGCGATCCGCGTATTGTTGGCCAACTGCCGCCGTTGGGTGCCGACGCCTTGCATCGCCCCCTGCAGGGGCGAAGCGCCGTCGGCCCGGTAGGTGAGATGCCGGGCATTCAGCGAGAAGGTCTTCCAACCCTTGTCGATCCTGGCGAGCAGCGTCTGCCCGTCGGACGCCAAGTCCTCGCGCCCCCGGAATCTGGTTTCCCCGGCGTTGGTCCCGGGCAGAAAGGCGTTCAGGTACTTTTGCATCAACGGGCTCATCCGAGATTCCGGAATGATCCCATCGGGGAACGCGGCGCCGGTGGCGGGGTCGATCGGCGGCGGGCTCAGTGCTGACAAGTTTCCCGAACGTTCCGCTGCCGACAATACCTCATAGACCCCGTCGTGGCGCTGTTTCGTCTTCCAAGTTTCCGCGTCGAAGAAGAAGGTCAAGTTGTGCTTCGCCCATAGCGGCCCGCCGATTTGTCCGCCGCCGTCCCACCCTTTCAATGAATCGTGAGCCTCGTCGTAAGACTCGATCGCGCTGCCATACGGCCGATAGAACCCGCGCAGACCGCCATGCAGACGGTCTGCCGTAGTTCGCGAGAAAGCTTGAACGACCGCGCCTGCATTGCGGCCTTCCGAGGCGGAGTAGGTGTGGGTGATGACCCGAAACGTCTCGACTGCATCCGGTACGGGCGCAAACGTGGCTGCCTGAGCGCCGGTCAACCTGTTCTGAGCGTTGTTTGGCGCGCCGTCAAACTGATAATTGATCGCCGAACTGCGTGAGCCGTTGGCCGACACCGGCGAGGCCCGTCCCGTCAGCGGGTCGAGCTCCAGCGCGTCCACGGGATTCATGCCAGGGACCAGATTCAGCAGCTTGTCAATCGCTGTACGTCCTTCGCTGCCGAGCAAGACAGGCAAGCTTTGGATCTGCTCGCGGACCATGCCGTACTCAACGGATATCGTGTCCAACCCGGCTAATGGTCGAGTGAGGGGAGGTTGCAGCCGTTCCAACTCAACAATCCACTCACGGGGACTGTCCGGCAGCAACTCAAACGGGCCGATTCGTTGCACCGCATACTCGGCCAACTCGAAGTACAGCGAATACTCTTCGCTCGCGAGCTCGGTGAAGCCGAACTTCCCCGCAATATCCGTGTAAGTCAGGACAGTCTCGCCGGTGGAAAGATTGATCAGGCCGACCTCGACGTCGCGCAACGGCGAGCGGTCATCGCCCAACACGGTGCCGGCCACGCTCGCCGACCCCGCAGCCCAGGCGGCAGCAGCTTCGAAGGCAATCCAACAGCAAAGAAGGAGAATGCGGGCCCGAAGGCGCATGCCGTTCGCTACAGCGCCCAGCGCGTCAAGTCCTTAATGCGGCCCAGCCGCTCGTGGATGCGCCGCAGCAACTCGCCCGATGACGAGTTCGCTTCTTCGAGGCTTACCAACTGGCTCGAACCGGTCAATACGGTGGTCAGCGTCCGCTCAAGACCGAGAACGTCTTGCAGCAGCGCCTTGCTCTCGACGCGAAGATCGCCGGTAGAAGCGGCGGCCTGCTCTTCGCCTTGGTAGCGCCAGTAGCGCCGAGGCAGAGCCTCTGACAGGTGGTTGTAGATCACCGCTTCACTGTTCAGCGCCCCTTTCAAATGCCGCCGCAATTGATCTGCAGCCAACTCTTCGGCGGGCGCCGCGTTTAGCAACTGGTCCAACTCGTAGACGTGCCCGATCAGGTCGCTCTGGCTGCGGAAAACATCGCTCACATAACGGGCGATCTCGGCGTCGAGCGCCGATTCATCCGCCGTCTGGAAGGACCGTCGGGCGGCATCGCGGTAATGCTCGACCAGGGCCGTGCGGACCAAGCCGCCTACCGCACTCGGGGCCAGCTCCGGTTGCACCGCCCGCTGCGGCTCCGGCTCGGCCTTCATCGGCGCCGCGACCGTCGGCAAGGGAGCGAAGTCCATGCCCAACGGCGATGCTTCGAAGCGCGCCAACAGCATCACAGGTTCCGCCGCGTCGATGGCTCCGTCCACCGGCTCTGCCGCCGGAACAGCAGCTACCGCCTCAAACCGTTCGACCGGCGCTGCCGCCGTTGTCGCCGGTTCGCCATCTAAGGCGACCAGCGTCGGCGGTTCGATTTCCGACCGGACCTCTGTGCGCGCAGCCGCAACTGACGGCAACGGGGTCCGAGCGATGGTTACCCGTTCTTCGGCGGGCGGCGTTTCGTTCCAAAGCTGGTAGCCGGCGAAAGTTGAAGCCAGCAATACGGCGGCGGCCGCATAGCGCGTCCAACGGCGCACGGGGAACTCGATCACATTCGGCGCGACCGGGTACAAGTGCAGCTTCAATGCTTGCTCTGCCGCCAAGCGGCGCTCTAACGGTTCGCTCGGCGTTAGGGCGCGCAACTCGCTCTCGATGTCCCACAGTAGGCGACGGACATCATTGTGAGCTGATCCGCAACCGGAGCAGCGACCGGCGTGATCGGCGCGCAGCGGCGACAACTCGCCGTCAACCAGCAGCAGCAACTCTTCGGGGCTCAGGTGCAGGTCGTGCGCGGCGGCGGCTTCGGACATGGCCCGCTCCAGACGCACCCACGACTGCGCCGAGCTATCTTCGGCTTGCAGCGTCGCCGAGAGCGCCGACGATACCGTCGTCAACTCGCCTTGCAAGGCGCCCAAGCGCTCTTGGCACTCGACGCAAGCGTCAAAGTGCTGAGCCTGGCCTATTGCCGGCTCTCCATCAGCGAGTAGGAGAAGTTCTTCTGTGCTCAGGTGCCGCACTACTTTTCGATTCCGCTTCCTGCAACTTCTTCAACGCCCGCGCGAGGTAACTCGCCACGGTGGAGATCGTCAGGTCCAAGACCTCACCGATCTCCCGAAACTTCAATCCTTCCGCGCGCAGCTGCAAACATTGGAATTCCACGTTTGTCAGCTTGTGCCACGGCAGCGCAAGTACTTCCGCGCGCGCTTCCATACTCCCGGCCGACCCGCCGATCTGCCGCTCCACGCGCAGCCAACCGTCGGCATCCAACAACTCAGGCTTCTTCTTGCGACCGTAATCGATCAACAAGTTGTGAGCCACCCGGAATAACCATGCACGGGGCTGCACAACATCCTCTCCGTGGCTGCGCGCCTGGAAGAACCGGATAAAGCTCTCCTGAGCAATATCCTCGGCGACCGCGTAGTCGCCCAATTGATGTCGCAGATAACGTACCAGGCTATCGCGGTTCTCGGCGAAGAGATCTTCCGTCTCCCGCGCAGCGCTGGGTTTGCCGAAGCTGTTCAAAAACAGTCCTCGACCCTGAAACGCCGCGTCGCCTTCTAGACAAAGACGTCCGAGAACGCATTTCTTACGGCACAAGGGTCCAAGAACATTGTCAGCTCGCCTGTGGAAAACTGTCAACGGCCCGCCGGCCAGTGTTAACCTTTGCGACGGAACCGTGATTTCTACCGGTAAAACGGCGCCCAAGTGACCCACCGCGGCCCGTACTTCGGCTCCGGTTGGCCGAACTCCAGAGCGCCCAGGTCGGGAGCGGCGCCGCTGAAGCCGTCGTTGATCGTCGGCAGCAGGACCCCGGCGTCCACCGCCTTGGATCCTGCCTTCAGCCGGAAGTTCAGATCCATCGCATGGTAGACGTGGTGGCGTTTGGCCAGGTCGGGCGGCGCGAGTCTCTCGAAAATATCGAAGTCCAGCTCGACGCCATGGGTCCCCTGACCCGTGGCCTCGCGCAGCTCGGCGAGCATGGCGAAGGTTCGCCAGTCCGCATCGGTGGGTTCGTAGGTCGTTTTGCCGGACTTCGGCGCCAACCCCCGCATGCATCAAGATCGTGTCGCCGGGCTGAGCCGGCACAGTGCGCACGGACGTCCAGTCGCCGCGTCCAGGGCCATAGTAAGCATGTTTGAGCCCGATAAAGTTCGGCTCCAACTTGGGACCTTCATGGTCGTCGGGATAGACGTGCAATACGCGGCCGCCCTGGGGAGGGAGCGGTTTCTTCGAAGGTTCATCTCAGGTCTAAGCTTCGCTTCACAGTGCTTCCCACAGGGCTCATACTGGTTTATATGAGCCGCACAAGCGCAATCTTGACTGTCGTTGTTGCCGCGTTCTCCGCGTTCGTCGGCCTGCGATTCGCCGTTGCCCAAGACGACCACCACGGCGCTGAGAAAACTTTCGTGGGTCACGTCGTCGATGTTGCCTGTTATGTCAGCCACGGTTCCATCGGCGACTCGCATCGCGAGTGCGCCGAAACTTGCGCCAAAGCCGGCATCCCGCTCGCCATACTCGACCAACAAACAGGTACGCTCTATCTGCCCCTTGCCAAGAGCCACCATGAGGCGGCCAATAAAGAGCTTATGGCCTTCGTCGAGCAAGACGTGCGGGTCACCGGAACCGTCACTGAAAAGGACGGCCTGAAAACGATCACCATTGAGTCGATTGCCGCTGCGCCGTAACGGCGCTCATGGGCACAGCCATTGAATCAACAGATAGGCGGCCGCGCCCACCGCGATCGTGATGGGCAGAGTCAGCACCCATGCGCCGACGATCTCGCTCGCTTTTCCCCAGCGAACGGCACGAACGCGGCGCACGACGCCCACGCCGGCTATGGCGCCTGCAATCGTATGCGTCGTGCTGGCAGGTACGCCGAGGCCCGCCGCCAACATTACGCTCGCCGCGCCGCCGGTTTCGGCGCAAAAGCCGCCTAGGGGTTTGAGCTTGGTCAGCCGGTCCCCCATCGTACGGATGACGCGCCATCCGCCAAACAGGGTGCCGAGCGCGATCGCCGCGTGCGCCGAGAGGATCACCCACATCGGAATTTCCATCGATTCCGAATGGCCGGTTGCAAAAAGCGCGGCGACGATAATGCCCATCGTCTTCTGCGCGTCATTCGTTCCGTGGGAGAAGCTGAACGCTGCCGAAGAGACCAGTTGCAGTTTGCGGAAGCGGTTATCCATCTCCGCGCGGGTGCGCTTTCGGAACAGCCAAACCGTTGCGACCATGAGTCCGGCTCCGCTAACCAGGCCGAGCACCGGAGCGACGAAGATGAAAGCGATCATCTTGAACCAGTTGCCGGCATTCAGAACCGTCAGCGAATTCTCCCATCCTGCGACGAGTGCCACGTGAACGACCGCAGCTCCGCCATATCCGCCTACAAGGGAGTGCGACGCGCTTACCGGCAAGCCGAGTCGAGAGGCCAGGGCCACCCAGAAGATCGCGCCGACCAGGCCGGCCAATACGACAAGCGGCGTTACCATCTCGGAATGGACCATGCCTGAACCGATTGTCTTGGCCACGGCCGTACCGAAACCGAAAGCCGAAACGAAATTGAAGAAGGCGGCCCAAGCCACGGCCTGAAAAGGCGTCAGAACTTTCGTTGCGACAATCGTGGCAATCGAGTTTGCGGCGTCGTTGAAGCCGTTGAAAAAATCAAACAACAACGCCAGGACGACGATGAGGACGACGAGAGCGAATTCGTTCATGAAGATCCCTAGGCTCAGTTGTTCTTGAGTTGGATCTCTTCAAGTACGAACGAGATGTCCTGAAATCGATCGGCCGCGGTTTCCAGTCGCTCGTAGATTTCCTTGAGCGTCCAAAGGCGAATCGGATCGGTCTCGCTGCGGAACAACGTGTAGAGGCTGTCTCGATAGATCTTGTCGACTTGGGATTCAAGATCTCGGATGTGTCCGGCATGGGGCGTCAAGTCATTGCCTTGGCTCAGGCTGCCGAGCGCCCGTAGGCACTCCGCCGCGGATTGCTCAAGCAGGCGGGCAATGTCGACCATCGGCGTTGGGATCCGAGCCACACCGTAGATGCGCAGCCGTTGGGAAAGGCCTTCGAGACCGTCGAGGACGCGATCCAAGCGTGTCACCAGTCGATAGATATCCTCGGGGTCAAATGGGGTTATGAACGAATCGTTCAGTCGGCGAATGGTTTCGCGCGTAATCCGGTCTCCCTCCGTCTCGACCTCAGACAGTCTGGCGCACATCGCGGGCCAGTCGGGCGGGTCGGTCGCAAAACTCTCGCGCAGCACGGCCGTCCCTCGAATCAGCAGAGCTCCGTGCTCCGCCATGAGTTCGAAAAAACGCGCGTCCTTCGGCAGTAATCCCACAGTTCCTAACTCCTAATCGTCAATCCAGGCACTACAGCGCGCGATCAGCGTGCAGAGCGCGAACCTTGCTGTGTTTTCTGCCGTAGAACAGGTATACCAACAGGCCCAGCGCCAACCAAGCTCCCAGTCGCGCCCAAGTTTCGATCGGCAAGAAACCCATCAACGCGAGCGACGACAAGATACCGCAGATCGGGACCAGCGGATAGCCTGGCACTTTGAACGGCCGCTCCAGATCGGGCCGCCGAACGCGCAGAATCATCACGCTCGAACAGACGATCACAAAGGCCAGCAAGGTACCGATGCTGACCATATGGCCCAGTACATCAATCGGGAACAAAGCCGCGGGAATGGCAACCAACGCGCCCATCACCAGTGTCTGAATGAACGGCGTCCGGAAGCGTGGATGCACCCGCGAGAATATTCCCGGCAAGAGCCCGTCACGGGACATCGCATAGAACACGCGCGATTGCGCGAGCAAAGTCGCCAGAATGACCGAACCCAACCCCAGCAGGGCGCCCAGATCGACAATCCAAGCCAGCCAGGTGAAAGGCGTTGCCTGGATGCCCAGGGAAATTGGGTGCGGCACGCCGAGCTCGGTATAAGGAACCAGCCCGGTCAGTACGCCCGCCACGGCCACATAAAGCAGCGTGCAAATCACCAGCGAGGCCAGGATGCCGATCGGCAGATCGCGCTTCGGATTGCGCGTCTCTTGCGCCGCTGTCGACACCGCGTCGAATCCGATGTAGGCGAAGAATACCAACGAGGCGCCCCGAAAGACTCCGCTCCATCCGTAGCTGCCGAACTCGCCTGTGTTCTCAGGCACAAAAGGTATCCAGTTCTGCGGCTGGACATACCACACGCCCGCCAGCAAGAAAATCAACACGATGCCGACTTTGAGAACGACCAGCGCGTTGTTCATCGCCGCCGACTCCCGGATGCCGACAGCCAGAATCATGGATACGCCCAGGACGATCCCAATCGCCAGCAGATTTATTGCGCCCGTGTGCTCCAGAGCGCCCTGCGCATTGATGACGTAGGTGGAAGTTGAGATCGCCGGCGACACATTGATCCCAAAATGCGAAAGCAGCGATACGCAATAACCGGCCCATCCGACCGATACTGTCGATGCCGCCAAGGCATACTCCAAAACCAGATCCCAACCGATGATCCAGGCCATCAGCTCCCCGAGCGTCGCATAGCCGTAGGTATAGGCGCTGCCCGCGAGCGGGATTAGCGACGCGAACTCCGCATAGCAAAGCGCGGCGAAGGTGCAGGCCAAACCTGCCGCGGCGAATGAAATTACCACGGCGGGTCCTGCATTGGAGTAGGCGGCCTGGCCAGTCATCACGAATATGCCGGCGCCGATGGTGGCCCCGATGCCCAGCGCCGTCAGCTCCCAAGGCCCCAGCACCCTTCTGAGCGTGTGTTCGCCCTCCTCGGCGGACTCCTCGACCAGCGTCTTGAAAGATTTCTGCCGAAACAGGTGTTGCACTCCGTCTCCCATCCGCTCAACAAAGCTTCAATTGTCGCACTCTAGCTTCTTCTTTTTCCGCTCGGGCCGGATTCAGTGCACAGAGGAGAAGAACGAGCGCCGGAGCCATTGGCCCAGCTTGACGCCGAGGACGTATCCTCACGTGACATGAGCGATATCCTCCAGGGAAAACGAACGCTGTTTTGTGGTGAAAAACGGCGCGACACTGTAGGCGCGAAGCCCACTCTATAAATTCCCGTTAGCGCAGCGGCTAAGGCTTGGCGGCCCAAACCGGCGACAGAAAAGTCGTCCGCTCTGCTGCGTCCGCCCTCCCGCAGGGGCCAGGGAGCGGCGCTTGCTGACAACAGCTGGGCAGCTGGGGCCAACCCCGGGAGTTCCTGCTTCCAATCCCCAATTGGCAAGGAGAAGGAGGAAGGCTCGCGCCTATGACGAGGCCGAATGCGAGCCGGCAACCTGTCGGCGGCGCAACGTCATTGCCCGGTAACTCGTCTTATATCGAGAGGCGTAGTGCATCGATGTCCCATGATCCTCGAAACTTCGCTGTGTGGTTGCACACCATTTTGGAGGTAAATCGGACAAGAGTGCTGTACAATACGCGTGGGTGATTAGGGCAGGTTCCGAGTTCCGGAGTTCCAGACCCGAGTCCCATGGTAGGCAAAGGATGACCAAGTCGATCTTCTCTCTTCGAGTACGGATGGCGGTACCGGCTGCGGCAGCAGCATTACTGCTGTCTACGCACGTGCCGGCACGGGCGCAGACGCCCGTCCCAACCGCAAGTCAGCGGCAATTCCTGGATCAATACTGCGCAACATGCCATAGCGAGCGCCTGAAAACCGCTGGCTTCGATGTCAGCAGGACGGATTTAACCAACGAGGAGTGGGAAAAAATCGCCCGCAAGCTGAGGACCGGCGTCATGCCTCCTCCCGGTGCGCCCCAGCCCTCTGAGGCGGACCACAGCGGGATGTTGACCTGGCTGGAGACGTCGCTGAATGCGGCTGCGAAAGAGAATCCCAACCCCGGCCGAACCCAGACGTTGCGTCGGCTCAATCGCACCGAGTATCAGAACGTGATTCGTGACCTGCTGGCGCTCGACATCGATGCCGAGGCGCTGCTGCCGGCCGATGAGAGCGGCCATGGCTTCGACAACGTCAATCTAGGTGATCTGTCGCCGACGCTGCTCAATCGCTACATTTCGGCCGCCCAAAAGATTAGTCGTCTGGCGGTCGGCGTCTCCCAAGGCCTGGAGAACGAGATCTATCAAAATCCCGCCGATCTGACGCAGGAAGATCGGCTGCCGGGCATGCCGATCGGCACGCGGGGCGGTCTAGAGGCGCATCATACCTTCCCTCAAGACGGCGAGTATGACGTCCAGATCTTTCTGTCGCGAAATTTCACCGGAGCGGTTAGCGGCCTACGCGAAGATCGTCCGCATGAGTTGCTCGTGCTGCTCGACCGCAAGCCGATCAAGACCTTTACCATACAAAAGCCCGCGGACGGTGACGACACCCTGCTCGATAAGGACTTGAAAGTCCGCTTTCCGGCGACCGCCGGAGAACACGACCTCGCGGTTACGTTCGTTCACGAAGGAGCTTCGCTTCTCGACACGCTGCGGCAACCTCCCGTGTCGCTGTACAACGACCGCCGGTATGCGCGGACCGTGCCAGGCATCAATATGGTGTCCGTGACGGGACCCTACAACGCGACCGGCGCTGGAGAAACGGCCAGCCGCCAGAGAATATTTGTCTGCCAGCCGGCTGGCCCTTCCGCTAGCGAAGAAGAAAAGTGCGCCAGGGAGATTCTGTCTACCTTGATGCGTCGCGCCTATCGCCGGCCGGTCACTGAGGCTGACGTCGACGGGCCCATGGCCTTCTATCGCGATGGGCGAGCCTCCGGCGATTTTGACGCGGGCATTGCCATGGCC
>CAZYOX010000110.1:0-11642 GCA_964649285.1 uncultured Bryobacterales bacterium
CGCATGGACGCCAAGGGTTTTCGTCGGAGTGCAAGGCGTTCGAACTGCCTGAGAAGAAGAAGTAGGGCGGCTACGCCCTCGGCCTGCAATCGCTAGACGTCCCGCGAGGTTTTGAGCCGGCAACAAGCTCGCTGCGCGGGCTGTCGTCGCCGTAGATCGCCCTTGTCTCCTGCGGCGGCGATGCGGCGTACGAAGTCCGGGTGGTTTCTTCCACCTTACTTGTGAGGCCGGCGGAGGCGTCCGAATTATCGGCCTCCCCGGAACCTGAAATGGAGCCGGGCCCAATCATATGACGGCATTTTTTCGCAAGTTCTGGATCACCCATTGGGCAGTTTTGAGCGTCCCAGTACCCATGTATCATAGACGGAATGAACGATTACTTTAATAGAAGCCTGATCATCCATGAACAGATCAGAGGTAAGATTTCCGTCCACGGGAAGCTGCCCGTGACAAGCCGCGATGACCTAGCGGTCGCGTACACTCCCGGCGTCGCTCGACCCTGCGAAGTCATCGCGCAAGATTCCGCAAGAGCCCGCGATCTGACGGTCAAGCGCAACTCCGTGGCTGTGGTCACCGACGGGTCCTCGGTGCTCGGTTTGGGCAATATCGGTCCCCATGCAGCAATCCCCGTAATGGAAGGCAAGGCCCTGTTGCTCCGCGAATTCGGCCAGATCGATGCCTGGCCGATTTGCCTCGATACGCAAGACACCGAGGAAATCATCCACGCCGTCCGCTGCATCGCTCCCGTCTTTGGCGGCATCAACCTTGAGGACATTTCTGCCCCGCGCTGTTTCGAGATTGAGAACCGTCTGCAGGATCTCGGCATCCCCGTCTTTCACGACGACCAGCACGGGACGGCGATCGTTTTATTGGCGGCTCTAATCAATGCCTCAAAGGTGCTCGGGAAACCGTTGACGGAGATGAAGGTCGTCATCAACGGCGCCGGCGCTGCGGGAACCGCCATTGCTCGGCTGCTGCGCTGCGTGGGCCACGACCCGGCCCTTTGCGTCCCGGTCCGTGATGTCATCGTGTGCGATACCAAGGGTGCGATTCATGCTGGCCGTACCGACCTGGATTCCTGCAAGCGCGGGCTGCTGGCGTATTCGAATCGTGAGAATCAAGCCGGATCCGTGCAGGACGTCATCGCCGGGGCCGACGTTTTTGTCGGCGTGAGCAAGGGCAATTTGCTGAAGGCCGACGACATCCGCCGCATGGCGCCCAACGCGATCGTGTTCGCGATGGCCAACCCAATCCCCGAGATCATGCCCGACGAAGCCAAGAAGGGCGGCGCGGCGATCGTCGGCACGGGCCGTAGCGACTTCCCGAACCAGGTGAACAACCTCTCGGCTTTCCCCGGCGTATTCCGCGGCGCCCTCGACGCAGGAGCCTCCCGGATAACCGAGGAGATGAAGCTCGCCGCAGCTCGAGCGCTCGCTGCGACGGTCGACGAGCCAACCCCCGATCTCGTACTTCTGGACTCACTCGATCGAACAGTCGCGTCGCGCGTTGCGGTAGCGGTAGAGGCCGCATGGGTGCACCACGCGGAGAAAGCTCCCTCAGAGCCGGCAGGACACGCGTCGGTTGCGCGCGGGTAACCGCGAGCCCACCGGGGTCATGAGGCCGGGCTGGAAGGCCTAGCGCTCCGGAACAGGAGCCTATAATGATTCACGTTTGCCGGGAACGCTGATCCCGGCCGCCGCCATGACGCGTACAGCGTTCTTGTGTTTGGTCGCTCTTGCACGTGGGCTTGTCCTGCCCGCCGCGCTGGCGCAGTCATCCTACAACGGCCTGGGAGGCGGCAACCCCATCAGCGACACGGGCGCTATCAGCGTAAGCAACCACGACCGGTCGAGTGATCCCATCGATATGGAAGCCGTCCAGCGATCTGTTGATCTGTCTGGAAAAGTAGTTCTCTCTACAGGAGGCGCCCCGACAGAACCGGTCAGGATTAAGCGGGCTTGCGGTCCGCGAACAACCGTCGAAGGCTTTACGGACTCAAAGGGACGGTTCAGCTTTCGCGTCGGGGCGAACTCCGCTCTCACCATCATGGACGCGAGTTATAGTGGACCAACCCAAGGCGCTGATCGCACCGTTTCCGCCGTCAGCGCCAGTTCTGTCCGTGTGGAGCCGCTCGCCGGCTGCACGCTAGAGGTAGATGCCCCCGGCTTCAGCGCGAACATCATCGTGCTCGGCAGACGCGACATCGGCGACGACTCAGATGTCGGCACGTTCATTCTGACTCCGCTCGATGCCACACATGCGTCAGGGGCCAGCGCCACCTCCCTAGCCGCGCCGCCCAAGGCGAAATCGTCCTTCGAGAAGGCTCTAGACGAACTAAGCAAAGGGAGTTTCTCCAATCGTGAGAAAGCGGTTCGTCACCTAGAGCAGGCCCTGGCGCTGCATCCGGACTACGCCGCGGCATGGACGATCTTGGGCCAGGTCAAGAGTCAGATGGGCGAGACAGAAGCGGCCATCAGCGCTCTTGAGAAGGCCCTGCAAGCGGATGCGCGCTATCTCAACCCCTATGGCCCGCTGGCTCAACTCATGATCGCGGCAGGGAACTGGAATCGTGCTCTAGAGCTGGCGGAGTTCGTCCTCAGCGTCAACCCGGCTAATACGCAAATGCGTTGGTATCGCGCGATCTCGCAATTCGAGATGAAAAAGCAGGACGAAGCCATCGCCTCGCTCACCGAGCTGCAGAGCGATGAGGCTGGCGAGCAGCAATACCCGCAGAGCCACCATATCTTAGGTCTCATCTACGCCGGTCGCGGCCAATTCCCTCAAGCCGCTGTCGAGTATCGGCGCTTTCTTGAGCTGTCTCCAAGGGCAGGGATCAGCGACAAAGTCAGACGCCTGCTCCATGAATGGGAGCAACTAGGCGTCATCTAGTTCATTGTGAAAACGCCGCGAGGTGGTCCCGTAAAGTTGAGTCGGCCGCTTGAATCGGATAGATACTACACTGACGCAGTACCGCGTCGCGTCATGCCGCAGGAACGTCGTCTTTGGGATCGCGTTAGTGCCCCGGGCTTTGCCCTTGCCGCGGGCTATGCAGTCCTGGTTATTGCGGTTTTCGCCTTGACTGCAGCCACAACCAGTCCGAGCAATGTTGGTCTGGATTGGATCCCCTTCTATCTGATTACGATGCCCTGGTCCCTCTTGTTCGAGCGCATTGAGAAGCCAGATGTTACCTGGACCCTGGTCGTAGCGGGGATCGCCTGGCTTGCGGGAATCGTTATCAATACGGCCGCGATATACATGATTGGCTCCCTCATGCAGCCCATGTGGGTACAGTTCATGAATTGGCATAAGAACCGTGATCACTGAGGGCGTGTCGAAAACGGCGACGCGGCTTGACCCAAAACCCAATACGAGCCGTGCTCTATGAATGGGAGCGACTAGGCGTCATCTAGTTCCCTCCTGGAGGCGTCACGCTCGACGCTGGCCTCGTGCCCTTCAATATCCACCGCTGGATTCGCCGGCCGTTTCCCGCCTCGCCCGTGTACATGCGGTTCTGTGAATCGATCGCGATCATGTGCGCGCGGATAAACTCGCCCGCCTGACGCCCTGGCCTCCCGAACCGGTCCAAGATCTTCAGATCCTTGCGCCGCAGGATCCAGATCCGCTGGTTGGTTCCGTCCATCAGGTAGAGCAGGCTCTGCTCTGGATCGCGCGACGTCTGCAAGCTGAAGCCGCTCCCGGACCCGCCCGTCTCCGGACGCACGAAGCGCTCCATGATGTACTTGCCCTGCTGGTCAAATACCTGTATCCGATTGCCGCGTCGATCCGAGACGTAGATCATCCCGTCCTTCGTGCCGACAAGTCCGTGCAATGTTGAGTACTGCTGCGGCGGATTCTTCGGATCGACCGGATACTCGTATTCGTAGTCGTCGTCAGGCGTCTTGCCGTAGGCGCCCCAGTGTCTCTTGTACTTGCCGGTATCAGCGTCGAAGACCACGACGCGCCGGTTGCGATAGCCGTCCGCAATGAAGATCTCATTCGTTTCCGGCTCCACATAGAAGTTCGCCGGTCCGCCCAGGTGATCCGGATCGTTGCTTCCCTTGTTCACGCCGGGCTCGCCGATAGTGAGCAGCGGCTTGCCGTCTTGCGTGAACTTCATTACGAAGGAATCGCGGCTAGTGCCGATCCAGATGAAGCCCTTGTGATCCATGTAGATCCCATGCTCGGGCACCGGCCATGTGTACTCTTCGTTCGGACCGCCCCAGCTGCGCAGCACGTTGCCCTCGGCATCCATTTCCAAGACGGGCGGCGCCGGGATGCAGCAGTCGGCAATGGGCGGGTCCTGCGCGGCGCCGATCTCCTGCGGGGTGAGGCTCGACGGCATGTGAATGACCCACAGGTGATCCTCGTCGTCCACAAACAGGCCCCGGATATCGCCCCACGTCCAGTCGTTAGGCAACGCCGGAGTCTTCGGCCATGTCGGGTCGACTTCGTAGATCGGCAACTGCTCCGCCGTCGGCGATCCTGGCGCCGGCTTAGCCCGGGCGCCCTGGCCGGAGGCATTGCCCGCGGCCAGCAAACACACAGCTATTGCGGCGAACTTTGGCGACATTCTCATAATCGGCGCTCCATGGCGACGGTGATTATCGCTCAACGGGCAGCGCCCGTAAAGCGCATGAATGGAGCGGCCCCGCACTAAAATGAAACGAACCGTGACCCGCTACTCAAATCTCAAGGACGCGGTCTTGGACCTCGATCCGTTGCTGATCCGCACTCTGGCCGCGTTCTCGATCGACGAGGGGGACGAGAGCCATGTGGTCACGTTTCGCTTCATGCTCTACGGTCAGCACCTGGAGCGTCCAAGCGACGTCGATCAGTGGCCGGACATCACAGTGTTGCTCGACGCCAAGCTCAACGTTGAACAAGAGATCGCAGACCTCGAAGACTGCGAGATCCTCGGTTCGCTCAACGCCGCGCGCCTCGCTCCGGCATTAGCCGATGCGCCTGCTAGGTCGCATCGCTGGGTCGTCAAAACGCACTCCGGCTCGCAAGGCGAACGCATCGAGTGGCGTAACTCGATCTACTGATCGCCTTTTCAATAGAATTGAGGCCTATGCCGAACTTCGGGAGGTTCATCGAGCAGTTCGGAATGCCCGCCGCTCTAGTGCAAGCGCTGGTGCTGCCGCTATTGGCGCTGCTGCTGCTGTGGGGACTGAGGCGTCTATTCCTATGGCTCATTGCAAAACGCTGCCGCCGGCCGCAGGACTTGCGCCGCTGGCGGCGCGTCACGATCTACCTGGCGCTGGTCGCGGCCTGGCTGACCTTCCGCGGCATCTGGGTCGGCAGCCTGGAGCAGATCTCGATCGTAGTCGCCTCTATGACGCAGCTCGACGCCGCGGTCACGCTCGACTGGCTCACTACATCGCTGAGCGTATTCTTCTCGACGGTTGCCTTAGTGTTGGCGGTCTCCGTCACCCGCACGCTCTATCAATCGTCAATCGTCCGGGTGCGCGCCTGGGCGATGCGCGCTCCGTCGCTCCGCATCCAACGCTGGGAATTGCTCACCCGCGAACGCCTCCGCGGCAGCTTGGCCGCCTCGCTGCGCTTTGTGTACTACATCCTGCTGACTTCGGCTGCGTTGATATACATCCTGTTCGTGTTAAACGCATATCCGTCGACGGCGCAGTTCAGCGGCGCATTGTTGAATGCGTTCGCGACAGCGGCGATTCAAGTCGGCAGAGCGATCATCGATTATCTGCCGAATCTGGTCTACCTGATCATCGTCTTCATCACCGCTCGCTACGCGCTCAAGCTGCTCAAGATGATCATGGCCGCCGTCGGCCGCAAAGACCTTACGCTGCCGAACTTCGACCCGGAGTGGGCGGCGCCGACGTACAAACTGGCTCGGGTCATTCTGATCTTGTTCACAATCATGGTGAGCTACTCCTATCTGCCGGGGGCGGAATCGGAGTTCTTCCAAGGATTTTCGATTTTCGTCGGCGCGCTGGTCACATTGGGTTCCACGGCGGTCATCGGCAATGTGATTTCCGGCGTCGTATTGACTTACACGGGCTCGTTCCGTGTGGGCGACCTCATACGCATCGGCACGACGGTGGGCAACGTCATCGAGAAGACGCTCTTTGTGACGCGCATGCGCACGCTGGAGAACGAGATCGTATCGATCCCGAATGGCGTCGTGCTGACGGGCTCGGTAATCAACTACGAACGGCTTGCCAAAGACGCCGGCCTGATCCTCACCGTTCGTGCCGGCATTGGGTACGACGTATCTTGGAAGAAGGTTCACGAACTGATGCTAGAGGCGGCCAAGAAGACTTCCGGCATTGTCTCGTTCCCGCGGCCGCATGTCTGGCAGATTAGCTTCGATGACTTCGCGGTGACCTATGAGTTGCGGGCCGCCACGAATCGGCCCGCTGCGATGGCCACGGTAAAGTCGGACCTATATCGTTGCGTCCTAGACGCCTTCCACGAAGCGGGCATCGAGATGTTGACGCCGTCGGTACAGAGCGTGCGCGACGGCTCGGCGATAGCCATTCCCGCGGAATACAATCCGCCGCCGGGGCCCATCTCTAAGCTGCGCGTGGAACTGCAAAACGCCGTCAACGCGTTACACACGAAAGACGGCGGATCCTAGTCTGGGCAGTGCCTGGTCGCGGAAGCGCCAGGGCCGCTCGGCCTTCAATCGTCGGGCTGCGGCCCCTTGGGCTCCGGTAGCGGCGCCTCGATTTCCACGCAGGTTCCGTGACCCGGTTCCGACGTAACCAAAAAGCTGCCGCCAACGGCGCGCGCTCGCTCGTTCATGCTCAACAACCCGAGATGAGTGTGTGCGTCGCCGCCCCCAGCTTCGAACCCGACGCCGTCATCGGTGATCGAAGCATGAACGCGCCCAGCTCGGCACGTGAGCCACACAGTCACGCTGCGGGCTTGAGCATGCCTCGCAACATTCCGTAGTCCTTCCTGCACCACTCGATACATCGCAAGCGCGATTTCAGAAGGCACTTCGACCGTGATGTCGGAATGAAACGAAATCTCGATGCCCTCAAGCTCCTGGAAGCGGCCACATTCGTTTTGGATTGCGGCGACAAAGCCTAGCTGCTCCAAGACAGCCGGATGCACTCGGTGCGACAGCTCATGCAGGTCGCGACCGAGTTCTTCCGCTTGCTCCCGCAGGCCACGCAGCGCTTCCTGAACATCCCCAGGCATCCCTTGCTCAAGGTGAGCCAATTCCATGGTCCAAATCGCCACCCGTTGACTAAAGTCGTCGTGTAAGTCGCGCGCTAACCGCCGGCGCTCATCTTCTTGAGAGGAAATCAAGCGTCCAGCTAAGTCCGCCAGGGTGCGATGACTCTTTCTCAACTCGCGCTCCGTGCGTCTGCGTTCGGTATTGTCTTGCAGAAACCCGAAAAAACCGTGCTCGCCGGACGCGCGTTGCCGCACCCCCAGAAGCAGCTCCACCGGAAACGTGGAGCCGTCACGCCGCAGCCCTACCAGTTCGATCCACTTGTTCAGAAGTTTGGCCTCGCCGGTGGCCAAATAGCGCTGCAGCCCACGCCGGTGGGCGTCTCGAAACTCCTCGGGAATGATGGTGTCGGCCAGAACTCTGCCGATCGCCTCATCACGGCTCCAACCAAAAATCCGCTCAGCGTGCCGATTCCAGCCCGTTATTGTGCCCGAAGCGTCCATTTCGACAAAGCCGGTTTGGATGCTGTCTGAAACAGCGGCCTCGTGTTGTTGGTTCAGCTGCAGCGCCCGGGCAATGTTCTTGTGCCGAACAATAATAAAAGCGACCGCCCAGATCACCGCCAGCGCCAGCGCGCGGTTGGTCGCTACCAAACTGAAAGGCGTCAGATCCTCGCCGGCACTCAGAAACGCGCCCAGAATCGTCAGCGCGGAAGCAACGATCGCCACAATGATCGTCACCCGGCGTTGCGGGGACGAGAGCGTCGTTAGAATGGCGACTGTATGAACGACGCCGGAGGCGACCCCATTGGGTGCAAATAGGTCGCCTATAAAGATGAACCCGGCAAGGGCCAGGCTAAGGAGGAGTGGCCCCGACTCGGGATCGGGTGGCGGCAAGATGCGCAAGGCAGTCTCGATGGACGGCCATTATACATTGAAGCCTCTCCTCGACTGCTATGACTGCGCTCCCGAATCCGAGGTGTCGCCCAATCCTCACTCGCCGACGGCCGGACGCTAGGCCGGTTCCACTCGGACGATTGCGCGAACGGTCTCTACGTGCAGCACCTTGTCTATGGCCTTGGCGATGCGCCCAATTCGGACGCGAACACTAACCGGCTTGATCTCCATCTGCGATGCGATTTCATTGGACGTGAAACCCTCGCCCCAGTACGCCCACAGCAACTGCTGCTCTTCCGGCGTGCACTTCGCCAGAACTTTCTGCAGGTCGTGACGGACGTCCAAACTCATCGGCTGACGCGCTGGCAACTCGCCTTCCACGCCTTCGGAGAGTTGAGGGGACCTAGACTGCTGTCTGAAATAGCCGCGGAGAGCGTTCAAAGCGATCGAATTGACCCAGGGCAGCAGAGCTGTCTTGGATTGGAGCTGAGCCAGCCGCTCCCAACCGCGCGCCCATGCGCTTTGGGCGACTTCTTCGGCGACGTCTGGTGCGACGCCGCGCGATTGTATGAATCTGACTGTGCGCGAATAACAGCGCTCGTAGGCTTCGGAAAACTCTTGGGGGGTTAACATGACCCCACTCTATGCCCGAGCCCGCTTTTTCCTTGCTAGTAGATCTTCCGGTTCCCCAGCCTCGTAATTACGTGAAATTGAGCTAGTTCGTCGAGGCGGCTTCGGAGGAGTTGCCCTGAATCAGGCCAATATCCAGGGCATGGCGCACCAAACCGGCATGCGTCTTGATGCCCAGAAGCTCCATCATGCGGTACTTGTGGAACTCGATAGTCCTTGGAGAAAGATGCAGCACATCGGCCGCTTCCGCCGCACTCTTGCCTTCGGCGAGCAGTTGCAATACTTCCCGTTGGCGGCGCGTTAATTCGGTTCGCTCAGGTTCCTTCACCTTGGCCGCGCCACGAAATGTCTTCAGCAACTTATCCGCCATGTTTGGCGGAATGTACGTTTCCCCGCGCAGCACGGTTTCAATGGCTATTTTGAGTTCCGAACTCGCCGATTGCTTCAGCAAGTACCCTGTGGCGCCCGCCTCAAAAGCGCGCGCTGCGAAGGAGACGTCCGCGTGCATAGTCACGATGATGACCTTCACGTTCGGATAAGTCTCTGCCAGTTCAGCCGCGGCATCGAGGCCATTGAGCAACGGCATCGAAATATCGGCGACCACCACGTCCGGCTGCAACTCGGCGACGCTCCGCAGCAAGGCGCGTCCATCCAACGCCGGCTTCACGATTTCGTATTCGGATTCGAGGATCCGTACAAGTCCGTCGATAATGAGCTGGTGATCGTCCGCAATCAAAACTTTCTTTCGCATCCGAGTCGAAGTAAACGCCCTCAAGGTACCAAAATCGGTAAGCGCCAAGTACCTGCGCATGATGGCCAATCGGAAGATTAAAGGTACTTACGCGCTGACTACTACAGGGTGTTCCGTGATCACAAAAAACTCGGGCGACACCTCCGTCCGCGACTTAACGGCACGCCTCGTGCCGCGGCGGAGAAGGCCAAAGATGGCTACGTGACGCAGTATTGCACTGAGAACCCTTAACGTCAAGGAAATCCGCTGGCCTGAGCTGTGGATCCAAGAAGGCGGCCCGCGCATCGTCCGGGCCGCGCGGCCTTCGGCATTCCAGGCTAGTAGGGCATGCTGCGTTTGGTGAATTTGCGCCCCGCGGCGGCAGTCGCTTCGCCGGAGCCGACCATGCGGCCTTCCGTGATGCTGCCTTCGATGTCGCGGGCGTTGACCCCGAGCCAATACTTCTTCTGCGCCTTGGCGGCTTGCCAAATCTCGTCTTCAATTTTTTCCAGCCGCGGATCGTTGCGCGGATAGCCAAACGACAAGCCCATGTCGCCGGGGCCGCCCTCGCCAAAGCCGAGGCCGGGAACCGCAACAATCTCTTCAATATTCGGCAACGCGTACTTATCTTCGATCTTGACGCCCAGCAGCAGTTCGCCCTCCGGGTTCAAGGGCCACAGGTCCGCCCGGCGTGTGTACTCTTCCGTCGAGACGCCCCAAATCCGGGCGGCGGTCGATGCGCCGTGTACGCCGCGTTTCCCTTCGGGTCCATTCTTACGGTTCGGATAGCGAATCGCTTCCACCAAGGCGCTGACGGCGCCTGCGGTGGTGGCATGGGCCAGCATGATGCCATGGACGCCCGTGGCCAGCACTTGTTCCACCATCCAAGCGTTGTGTCGGATGTTGGCTTCATCCGTGCCGCGAACCGGCAACACCACAATCACAGCGGGAGTCGCATGGCCGCTGCGTGTCGGTCCGCCCGCCTTGAGACCCTTCATGTACGCAGCCAGGCCCGCAACATCGAAGGGGGCCGCTTCCATGTCGTAGTTGATGTAATCAGCCCAAGTCTGGGCGTCGCGCATGCCCTGTTCGAAACTGCCTTCGGTGCCTTCGTGGGAACCCGTGTAGTAGATGGGTTGACCCATATCGAGCAGTTCAATCGCTTTATTGATGCGCTTAGGCTTATAGGCGGCGTCTTGGGAAACAGCTGTGGCAGCGAGCGCCAGGGCTAGGATCGGAAGGAATAGGATCAGACGTCTCATGGGTGGATCTCCGCAGGCATGGTACCCAGGTCCGGCACGCAATGCAATCCAGCATGCCGCAGTTCTGTATGCGAGAGTCCACGCCCTCGGGGAAGACTGCAGGGGCAACTTTCGCAACGGTTCGTTAGACTAGCTAGCACTTTCGTCAGGAGGACTAGTCATGCAAGTTGGACTTCTTCTTCGTTGGGCCTTGATCGGCGTTGGATTGGTCACGATTCCGGCTGCGCTGGCTCAGGCTCCCTCACCCTACGAGATCTTCGCGGTTAAGGGCGACGTCTACCAGTTTCGTGCGAACGGCCACTATGGCGTCTTCGTGCCGACCAGCGAGGGCGTGGTCTTGATCGATCCAATCAGTGCAGCGGCCGGCGAATGGCTCAAAGGCCAGCTAGCGGAGCGGTTCCCCGGACGCCCAGTCAAGACCATTGTCTACAGCCACCATGACGGCGATCATTCAGGCGGCGCCGAGGCGTTTGCCGACAGCACAACGGAAATCGTTGCGCAGGAGAACGCCCCGCGAGGCATCGCCGCCGATGACCGGGTGGACGTCATGCCTACACGAACATTCAGCGGCAGGTCGACTGTCGAGTTGGGCGGCAAGACGCTCGAACTGATCGAACTCGGCCCCGGACACACCGACAGCTTGATCGGCGTACGGTTCCCTGAGGAGAACATACTGTTCGTCGTGGATATATTCAGCGGCCCGCGGCTGCCTTTCCAAGGCCTGGTCGGACCTCCGGACGTGGATACGGTCATCGGTACGCTGCGGAATATCGAAAAACTAGAGTTCGAGATCCTACTGACCGGTCACAGCAGGCCTTCGAACATCGCCGAGCTGGTGGCCTATCGGACGTTCTTGGAGAACTTGCGCGCTCAAGTATTGCAGGCCCGCCGGGAGGGGCGTTCGGTCGAAGAAATGAAGCAGTCCATCACCATGCCGGCGTACAGCGGCTGGACGAACTACGACTCAT
>CAZYOX010000111.1:0-11618 GCA_964649285.1 uncultured Bryobacterales bacterium
GCCGCGGCTTGCTCCTCGGGAAGTAGGTCCACCATAGAGCGCAAATTAGCGCCACGGTCATCACTGCGACCATGCAGGTATACAGGGTCCAAGCTGTTCCCGCCAGGCCGCTGGCCGTCACGATCAACGTTTCTCCCAGGGCGATGATCACGAACAAGCCGTGGCGTTCGGCGAAATGCTCCGGGTGCAGTTCCCAACCGTCCATATGGGCGCCGACCGCTGCCGCGATGACGTCCAGCAAGATCGCCATTCCCCAAAGCCAGTATTGGGTTTCGTGACCTGCGATACCGCCGGCCAATACTGCGGCCATCCCGCCGACCGAGATCGCACTGTACGTCCTCACCGGGTTGCGCAGCTGCGGATCTCCCCACGAGACCCACACATGGAGGCCGTGACCGATCGACTTCACCACAACGTACGGCACGGCGAAGGCCAGTCCGCTCCCGTGAAAGGCGTTAGGAACGGCGACAGCCATGAAGAACGCCACCGCAGTCGCTGTCAGCGTCCAAAACTCGATGTGCGTGTGTTCCGTATTGGCGGAATTCAACGTCCAGGTGAACTGCGTCCATGCCCACCAAATGAGCCAGAAGACGAGCACGGCCTGTCCCGCGCCGTGCCACCCGAAGTCATGGTGCAGCAGCCGCACCACTTGGGTTACGGAGTACACGAACACCAGATCGAAGAAGAGCTCAACGAACGTGGCGTTCTGGTCTTCCGGAGATACGACAGGCTTCGACGGCACTCAGGACAAGCGTACAACGCCGCTAAACGAAGAACTCGGAGACCTCTTGGAAATTCACAATGTGACTCTGCGCCGTCACCGGTTCGATGTAGTAAAACATCCGGCCTGAGGGCGTCTCTTGTATCCGCTTGGTGGCGTCCACGCCCATCGCCGAGTAGATCGTGGCGGCAACGTCTTCGGGGTAGATCGGCCGCTTCTCGTGCCATCCCGAATCGATAACCGTCGCCCCCATCTCGTCCGTCTTGCCTAGCACGCGGCCTCCCTTCACGCCGCCGCCGGCAAAGAGCGCCGAGAAGGCGCCGGGATAGTGGTCCCGGCCGTTGATTACGCTCAGCGGCCCCGGAGTGCGGCCGAACTCGCCCATGCAGACGACCAGCGTCTCATCGAGTAACGACGTGCCGTCCGCGCGCTTCGTGCCCGACAGGTCGTCCAGCAGCGGCGCAAGCGCCGAGTCCAATTCGCGAGAGACTTCTTGGTGCGTCGTGGGATAGGCGTCCGGTCCGCGTGCGCCTGGGCGGTTGGAACCGTAGATGTTGGAGTGCTGATCCCAGTTATAAATGTCGACGAAGATGAAGTGCGTTCCGGCGTCGGCCTCGATTAAATTGCGCGCCAGGATGCAAGCGTCGCCTGTGCGCGAACTGCCGTAGCGCGCTTGTTCGGCTGCGTCCAAATGGAAGATATGCGCGGCGCGAGGATCCGACATCAACCGCACCGCGCCTTCATAGTGATCGTTGTAATCGCGGTAGGTCTTCGACGCTAGGGACGTTTCGTTACGCAGCCTTTCGTCAAAAGTCTTCAGCAGATTCCAACGCCGGTCAAAGTCTGGCTTGTCTTCGGGCGCTAGCGCATAAGACGAAAGCTTCGTCGTCGTGTCGATGTGGAACGGCGCGTTCTTCGCCGGCAAGAAGCCCGAATTAACCAAACCGGCCTGGTTGCGAGTTACGTTCATCGCTACATAGGGCGGAAGCGTGTCCGTATCTCGACGCCGCTCGGCATACTCGCCGGCAATGATCGCGCCAATCGCCGGGATCTCTTTCGATAGCGCCAGATTCAACGGATGCCCCGTCTGAATGTAGTACTGCGCACGGCCATGCACGGCGTCCCACGCGCCCATGGAGCGCGCCAGCAGGAACTTATCGAAACGTTCAGCCAACTGCGGATAGAGTGCATAAGGCCATCTGCCGATCGGCCCGCTCACGTTGCGGATGTCGAAGTCTTGAGGAGTCCAGGCCCCTTCTTTGAGGTCCCATGTATCCACCTGACTCTGCCCGCCGTCGAGCATCAGTACCAGGCAAAACCGCGCCGAGCCCCGCGGGCTCACGCGCGACTGCGCATGTACTTGGGTCGGCTTCCACAACTGCGAAAAGAAGTAGCCGCTGCCCAGGGCGGCGCCCGCCCGGAACAGCTCACGGCGAGTGGAAAGACTGTCGAAGTAGCTCATCGTTTTTCCCCTCAATTCCTAGTAATTGAAGATGAACTCCAACTTGTTCATCAACAGCCACTGCAGGTCTTCCAAACCCTGTTGACGATTCTCGGAGATGACCTCACGCGCCTTCGCCGTTTCCTCCGGAGCCGGAGGCCGCGACAAGAACCGGAAGTACAGCTCTTCGACGAGTTGCTCGTCGCTCAACGGCGGTTGTCTTGCCATCAGCTCAGCCAGCGAGCTCCCTGGCTTGGCCTCCAAGCGCTCGGTGACGAACGAGCTGTTCATCAGCATGATCCCCTGATCGATAGCGCCCTGATTGTTGCGCTCCGAGTAATCTCGATTAGCCTGGCCAAATACTTTCAGGAAGAAAGCCGCTTCGCCGAAACGGCGCATGTCTTCGGGGGAGCGTGTCTCCGTCGCGTACTTCACCGTCAAGTCGGTGCCGCGAATCGGAATCTCTTCAAATAGGTTCGTGGACGCCACGATCGCGTTGTACATTTCTTCCGACGTCAACCGGCGCACAAACTTGCGCGCATAATACTTGGCGTAAGACGCCTTCCACTCGCCGGGGAACTTCGACGACAACTGATAGGCGCTCGATGTTGCGATCATCCGCACTAGCCTCCGCAGATCGTAGCCGTGCTCCTCGAAATCCTTCGCCAACGCATCCAGCAGTTCCGGGTGTGAGGGTTGAATCGACCAGCCGTCAGGGGGCGGATTCTTCGGATCCTGGCGCAACAGATCGAAATCGAAAACCGGATCGACGATGCCCACGCCCATCATCTCGGCCCAAAACATGTTGACGGTCGCACGCGCAAACTGCGGATGCGAGGTGATCATGCGCGCAAACTCTTCGCGCGGGTTCTTGTTGGGGTCCGGCTGCTCTCCGGTCAAGATGAAAGCCGGCTCGACCATGCCCTCGCCGCGCCGGGGGACGCGTTGCACGCTCTCCCCTGCCGCGTTATATCCCGGACCTTCGTCGTCGATCGAATACTCATCCTGGGCGGTCGATACTTCGGTCCGGCGCAGGACACGCGTCTTGCCGAAGAATGCCGCCTGCTGCCAAAAGTCCGAGCGCTTTTGTTCTGTTAACCAGAGATTGACTTTCTCCAGATGCCGTCGCCCGTCATGGCACGAGATGCACTGCACGTTCAGGCCGAGAAAGTGCATCGCCGTCCAAACGGCAATCTCATCCGACGTATCTTCGTGGACGGTCTCCACGCAAGTCGCTCCGATGATCACCCAACGCGCCAAATAACTGGCCGGCCCAACGTACCAATTGCTCACCTCGTTGGCGGTCAGCATGTCCCGGACCATCTTGTTGTAAGGCGTGTTGATTTGGAAGGCGTCGTAAACCCAGCGATAGTAAAGGTTCTTGCCCTCGTTGCCGATGCGGTTGCCGTTCGTGCGCGAGAGGTCGCCGAACCAATAGGTCCATTTCGCCAGGTAAGGCTTGCTGCCGATCAACGAATCGACCAGCTTGTCGCGCTTATCGGGGTCCGTCGAGGCGACGAACTTGCGCACCTCGTCAGGGTCCGGAATTCTTGCCGTCAAATCCAAATAGACGCGGCGAATAAACTCGGTATCGGTGGCCAGCGGCGCATGCGGGATGCCGTCGGCCTCCATCTTGCCGAAGATGTAGTCGTCGATCAGGTTCTTGCGCGCGACTTCGCCGGCGGTCACGTCGGTGGAACCGGCGATCGTCGCCGTCAACTCGGCAGCCGTGGCACGGTTATCGACATTCCCTCCTGCCGGATGGGCCTCGTCCATGCGTTGCTGGACCGGCGTCTGGGTGAAGGCGGGCCGCTGCCAAGCGAGCGCCAATAAGGCGGCGACAACCGCTCCGGCCTCGATCCATTTGTGATGGTTTGATTTTGCGCGCACTCCGGCAACCTCCTCGTCCCACCTTCGCGATCGAGCCTCGCCTGAACGCTGGCGACAGTATATACCCCCACGACGCAATTTGTGATCGCCAGCAGGTACTCTAGTTCCTAGGTGCCCAGCCATGAAATTTCCTCGGACGGCTTGCTTCTCCGCGGTCGCGTTCCTTGCCCTTGTGTCCTGCTCCTCAAAGGAAGAAACAACGAACTTGCTGCTACAACAATGGACCGGGCCTTACGGCGGAGTACCCGCCTTTGACAAAGTCGAAGTCTCTCAGTTCAAGCCGGCGCTCGAAGCGGGCATTGCCCAAACCCTTGCCGACATCGAAGCCATAGCCTCTAGCGCCGAGCCCGCAACCTTCGAAAACACCATTGCGGCCATGGAGCGCGCCGGCAAACCCCTCGACCGCGCCATCGCCGTCTACGGCGTTTGGTCCTCGACCATGTCCACCGAGGAATTCCGCCAGGTCGAGGCCGAAATCGAGCCTCAGCTTGCAGCGATGCAAGACAAAATCAACCAGAATGCCGCACTGTTCGCCAGGATCAAGACCGTCTACGAATCGCCCGAGCGCGACCAACTAACGCCCGAGCAAGAGCGGCTCGTCTGGGACTACTACACTGACTTCGTGCGCGCCGGCGCCAACCTTTCTGAAGAAGCTAAGACCCGTGTCGCCGAAATCAATCAGCGCCTAGCCACGCTCTACACCGGCTTCTCGAACAATCTGCTTCACGATGAAGAAAGCTACGTCCTCTACCTCAAGCAAGACCAGCTAGGCGGCTTGCCCGAGTCCTTCGTGGCGGCAGCCGCAGCCGCGGCAAACGAGCGCGGCCACGAAGGCGAGTATGCCGTCACCAACACCCGCTCGTCGATGGACCCTTTTCTGACGTACTCCGACGATCGCGGACTGCGCGAGCAAGTCTGGCGCACCTACTACAGCCGCGGAGACAACGGCGATCAGTACGACAACAAGAAAGGCATTTCCGAAATTCTCAAACTGCGTGCCGAGCGAACCAAGCTGCAAGGCTACCCGACCTTCGCTCACCGCGCCATTGAGAAACAAGTCGCCAAGACTCCCGAAGCGGCCATGGAACTGCTGATGAAGGTTTGGCCTGCCGCCGTCGCGCGCGTCCGCGAAGAAGTCGCCGACATGCAGGCCGTTGCTAAGCAAGAAGGCGCCGACATCACCATCGAGCCCTGGGACTACCGCTACTACGCCGAAAAGGTTCGAAAAGCGAAGTACGACCTCGACGCCAACGAAGTCAAGCAATACCTGCAGTTAGAGAAGCTGCGCGAGGCCATGTTCTGGGCCGCTGGCCAGCTCTATGGTTTTGATTTCAATCCCGTCGATAACGTGCCCGTCTATCATCCCGACGTGCGCGTGTGGGAAGTCACTCGCAACGGTCAACACGTTGGCCTGTGGTATTTCGATCCCTACGCGCGGCCCGGCAAGCGCTCCGGCGCTTGGATGAACGACTATCGTCCGCAAGAGCGCATGGACGCCGACATCAAGACGATCGTCTCCAACAACTCCAATTTCGTCAAAGGCGCGCCCGGCGAGCCGGTCCTCATCTCCTGGGACGACGCCGAGACCCTATTCCACGAGTTCGGTCACGCCATTCACGGGCTCAACTCCAACGTCACCTATCCCAAACTTTCGGGCACCAACGTCGCGCGCGATTACGTCGAGTTCCCTTCGCAGCTCAACGAGCGCTGGCTGTCGACGCCTGAAGTTCTCAATCAGTTCGCCTTGCACTACAAGACCGGCAAGCCGATCCCCGAGGAGTTGGTCGAGAAGATCAAGCGCGCCGCGACGTTCAATCACGGCTTTGCGACCACCGAATACCTGGCCTGCGCCATCGTTGACTTGAAGTTCCATATGATCGCCGAACCGGGCGACATCGACCCTGACAAGTTCGAGAAAGACACGCTGGCTGAGATCGGCATGCCGCGCGAGATCCCCATGCGCCACCGCACGCCGCAGTTCGCGCACATCTGGTCGGGCGAAGGCTACGCGGCCGGTTACTATTCTTACTTGTGGGCTGAAGTCTTCACCGCCGATGCGTTCGAGGCATTCCTTGAAGCCGGCGGCCCGTACGACCCGGCCGTCGCCAAACGACTCTACGACAACATCATGAGCGTGGGCGACACCATCGACCCAGCCGAAGGCTACCGCCGTTTCCGCGGCCGCGACGTCGATGTCAACGCCCTAATGCGCGACCGCGGCTTCCCGGTGGTGCAGTAGGCTGCAGGGGACGGTCACGCTTGACCGTCCCCGACCGTGCTGCGCGTCTTGCCGCGCGCGTGTGGTTGTGGCGGGCTTCCCGCACCACATTACTCAGCGGGGCAACAACCGCCAAACAGCCTTCCTCGACGACAGCCGTTGGGGCGATCTCAGCGCGCCTTTTTTCCATCCACGCCGTCGGGATAATGCGCTTCGCCGGCGATCACTCCCCGCAGGATCTTCACCAGATCATGCAATGCCGTCTTTTCGACGTAGCCCATGGCCCCAGCGGCGCGGGCTGCGGCGGCATAGTCTTTGGAGCGATGTCCCGTCAATATCACGCAGCACGTGGTGGGCCAGCGCCGGCGAATGGCCTCAATCAGTTGACAGCCGTTCATGCCGGGCAGCGATAGATCGGCCAGCACCAACCCCGGGGCCGCTTGTCCTATGGTTGTCAAGGCCGCTTCGGCGCTTTCGCTCTGCCCGCACACTTCCAAACCGTCCGTTCGGTCGATCAGTTCGGCTAACCTGTCCCGCAGCGTGGCATGATCTTCCACAATGAACACGCGGGTCATCACTATTCTTACGGAGGAGGGCCGAGCGGCTTACTCCGTTTCCTCGCTTAGCAGCGCAACCGGCACGCGCAAAGTGACCGTTGTGCCGGTACCCGGCTTGGAGTCGACAGCTAAGTCTCCTCCTATCAGTGAAAGCCGGTATCCGATGTTCGAAAGACCGAATCCTGCGCTTCCCCCGGCGCCGTCGAACCCATTGCCGGTGTCGGTAACCCGGACAAGAAAGACATCGTCTGCTTGACGAAGTTCGACCTTAGTGTGTTTCACGCGGGCGTGTTTGATCACGTTAAACAACAATTCGCGAACGGACTGAAACAGCAATACGCGCAGCGGCTGCGGCGCTGGGAATCCAGAGTCGGCCTGCAACTCGACATGGAGCTGATACTGCGTCTTCATCTGATCCGCCAACCAGCGCACCATTTCGCGCAGACCTTCTTGTTTCAGCACCTGCGGACTCAGATCAATCGAGAGACGCCGCGTCAGTTCGATGCTTTCTCCCAGTTCACGCTCGGCTTTTGCCGCTCGAGCGATACTCTCCTCCTGACTCCCGGCCTCCATTGCTTCCCGCAGGAACATCAGGTTCACGCGCAGGCCGTAAAGTTGTTGTTGCAGATCGTCATGCAGTACCTGGGCGATCCGGTCCCGCTCGCGATGCTCGGCCATCGTCAACGTCGAAGAGAGCTCGCGCACTTCCTGCGTACGCGTCCTGACGCGGTCTTCAAGCGACTCATTAGCCTGCCTAAGGCGCTCCTCCGCTTCCCGGCGCTCGGTGTTGTCACGCAGGACTTTCACGTACCCGCGCAACGTGCCGTCAGGTTTCCGCAGACGCTCCATCACCCCGCTCGCCCAGAACCGCGATCCGTCCTTGCGCATCTGCCATCGGTCGTCGTCCGCCCGCCCGGTGCGCGCGGCGGTCTCCATCTCGGCTTCCGGTATTCCAGCTTGTTGGTCCTCTGGAGTGAAGATCGCTCTTGACGGCAGGCCAAGGGCTTCTTCTTGGCTATAGCCGAAAATGCGTTCCGCCCCGGTGTTCCAAGCCGAAATACGTCCGCGGTCATCCAGCAGGATCATCGCGTACTCGTGAGCGCTTTCCACTAACAGCCGGTAGCGTTCTTCGCTTTGGCGCACCGCCTCTTCCGCCGTCTTCCTGTCCGTAATGTCGCGAAGCCCCAGCAAGATGAGCTGCTGGTGCTCCAGCTTACGCGCGTTGAGCAGCATGACCCGGCGGCCGATGCCTTCGAACTCGTGCTCAACTTCAAAATCGTCAAAGGAGTCGTTTTGCGGCAGCACCTCTTCCAACAACCGACGCAAGGCGGGGATGTTCCACTGCCTGTTACCTAGGTCGTAGACGCGCTTTCCGATCGTTCTCTCTCGATCGACCTGGAAAACGCTGTAGAACGCCGGATTAGCCGACTTCACCCGAAGATCGGGTCCCAAGACCAACAGAGGCTCGTGGAGCGTATCGATGATCGCTTCGGCGTAGATCTTCGCTTCGATCAGCTTTTCCTCGGCCTGTTTCCGATCCATCACGTCGATGCAGTATTCGACGACCGTGCCGTCCCCTAAGCTGGCGCCGGCGGCCAGCATCCAAGATCGCGACCCGTCCTTGCGCACGTACTCCTTTTCATACGGACCGAAGTGTCCGGTGCTCTTGAGCTTTTCCAACTGCCGTTCGACCGTCTGCACGTACTCCGGAGGGGTGATGTCCCGCCACGACAACCTGCCCGAAGCCACGTCGGCCCTGCTGTATCCGCACATCTTGAGAAAGGCGTCGCTGCTGTCGATCAACATGCCGGCCTCGTTGAAGATCATCGCGCCGACCCCCTCGACGTTGATCATCCGGCGCATGCGCTCTTCGCTGCTGCGCACCGCTTCTTCAGACTCTTTGCGCCTCGTGATGTCCACGAAGGTGATGACCGTCCCTTCGATTCGGTCCTCGCTGCTGCGATACGGCAGCACACGCGTCAGGTACCATCGGCCGGAGTCGTCCAGCACCTCGCGCTCGATCGGGATCAGCCGCTTCAACACCTCGCGGGCGTCTTTCTGCAATTCGTTGTAGCCCAGGCGATGCGTGAGATCCGAGATGGGGCGCCCGCGGTCGGTGGTGCGCACATTGAAAAGCTCGCTGATCTTGGGCGTGAAGCGCAGAATCCGCAGATCGCGATCCAGGAACAACGTTGCGATGTCGGTGGCCGCCAAAAGGTTTTGCAAATCGCTGGAAAGCTGGGCTAGTTCCTCGACCTTATGACGGTTCTCTTGATTGACCGTCTGCAGTTCCTCGTTGATCGATTGCAATTCTTCTTTAGAGGTTTCCAGTTCCTCCATCGTCGAGCGCAGTTCCTCATTGGTCGACTGCATCTCTTCGTTCGAGGCCTTCATCTCCTCTTGACCTGTCTCGTACTCTTCGACGAGCGCCTGCAGGCGTTGCCGCAAAACGTTCAGTTCGCTTTCCAGCTCGGCAATCCGCCTGTCGGGCCCCCCCGCGGCTTGTTCGGCTGCACCGGCCGCCTCGCCGGGTTCTGCGTGAAGGGGCGTTCCGCGCTCCTCAAACATCACCAGAACGAAATCTTCGTGCCCCGGCTCCAGCACCGGTCGGCTAAGCATCGTGACGGCGCCCGAGTGTCCGTTGAATCGCACCGCTATCGGCGCCGAATCAAATGAGCTTCGGGAGTCCCGGACGGTTTGGAGCGCCGCGCGCAGCTCTAACCGCAACTCTTCCCGCAGCAGCTTGAAGACATTCGACGTCAAATCGCCGCTCGGGTGGACGAGATAGCGTCCCGCCCCGGCCGCCAATTGCGCCAACTTGTTTTCCGGGTCAATGAGCAGGCTCGGCGGAGCGTAGGCCTGCAGGGTTCTCTGCAGCAGCGTGGCATACGCGACCGGTTCGGCAGGCGACTCCTTTCTGTTCGCCTGTTCCATTCGGAAACGGGCCAGTGGCGGGAACACCGGCAAGCGCGGTTCGGGCCCTGTCACGTTACGCTTGGCGTAAAGGCGCAAGCCCTTGTCTTCCGTCCGGAAGAGCTCCGGGCTCTCGATCGTTTCCGCCGACCCGAGGATTAGAAAACCTCCAGGGTTGAGGGCGTAGTGGAATAGGTCGACGACGTCGCGCTGCACGTCGCGCTGCAGATAGATCAGCAGGTTACGGCATGACACCAGATCCAGCCGCGAGAACGGCGGATCGCTCAAGAGGTTATGCGGAGCGAACACGACCAGATCGCGGATCTCTTTGTTGATCCGGTACGCGCCATTCTCTCTCCGGAAGAATCGTTTGAGCCGTTCCGCACTAACGTCGGTTTCGATGTCGCCGGGGTACAGGCCTTCTCGCGCCCTGTCGAGCGAGTGTCTGTGCAGATCGGAGGCGAACACCTGAATGCGAGGCGGCGAGTCTAGGCGCGAGGCCGCTTCCGCCAGCAGGATGGCCAGCGAATAGGCTTCCTCTCCAGTCGCGCAGCCGACAGACCAGGCACGCACCGAGTCTGTCTGCCGTTTCCCCTCAAGCAGCCTCGGGATCACATCCTTCTCAAGTTTGGCGAACGCCTCTGGGTCGCGAAAGAAGTTCGTCACCGTGATGAGCAGATCGTCCGCCAAGGCGCGCGCCTCTTCGGGGTGCTCACGGAGCAGGTGGAGGTAAGCTCCCAGTTCTTCGACGTAGTTGAGCTGCATGCGCCGGGCGATTCGGCGCAAGATCGTGGAGCGCTTATACCTGCTGAAGTCCCGCTCCGTCCGAGCGCGAAGCTGGGCCAGGATCTTCTGCAACAGCTGCGTGTCTTCGCGTTCGAGCTTCTCGTCCTCGTTCGCGATATTCACTTTGGGGGTTATGCTGTCGAATCGCAGCAGCGTGCCGGGAATTTCCGCTAAGGGCAAGACGAGATCCGCCACGCCGCTGGCGATCGCGCTTTGCGGCATGCCGTCGTATTCGGCGTCGTTGGGGTCTTGGACGATGACGAGCCCGCCCTTGGCTTTGATGTCCTTGATGCCGAGCGTGCCGTCGGATCCGGTGCCGGTGAGAATCACCGCGACGGAGCCGCCGTCGTGGCTGCTCGCTAGCGTCCGCAGGAAATGGTCAATCGGCGCCCGTTCGCGCCGGCTCTCCTCGAGCTTTGTTGGACGCACATGGGTGTCGATGGCGTTCAAGTTGGCGTTCGGCGGGATGATGTAAATCTGATTCGTCACCAAGGGCATGTCCTTGGTGACTTGCAGCACCGGCATCTTGGCGTGCGGCTGCAAGAGGTCCGCCAGATGGCTCTTGTGCTCGGGGGAGAGGTGAACGACGATGACGAAAGCCAGGCCGCTGTCGGCCGGAACCAGGTCAAAAAACGCCCGCAGGGCCCCAAGCCCGCCCGCCGAAGCGCCGATGGCGACGACCGTCGGCTTGGGCTTCAGCCCTTCCTCTGCCGGCTTCTCGCCATTCTTTTCCCCGGCCTTTTTGCGTGGCGACGGTTTCTTATTCATGGCGTGGTCTTTGACTTTAGCGCGGCCCCATCGCAAACGCCAAAAGAATTGCGGCCCGCATGGACGGTCCCCTTACCTTCCCACCAACTCCACAAACACCGCCCCATCCTCAAGTCGTCACGACCATGCGCGCTTCTGAGGCCCGACTGTGAAGGAGCGGTCCTCACCGCTGCTCGTCGCTCCACTCCGTACCTACGACTGGACTCGGTCTCGACGTCCCAGACCCGGCCCCCGACTCGAATCTCCATGGGTTCTCCCCTCGCCCCGCCGGCCCTCCACCGGCTGAGCCGGCGCTCGCCGGCTCCGCAAGGTCCGGTCCGGGGA